>CAZSDE010000180.1:0-3091 GCA_964605435.1 uncultured Akkermansia sp. | reverse complement strand
CCAGCTCAGCAGTGGCTGGGTGGGAGCGGATGAACCGGTGAACGAGAGCGAGCCTGCCTTCCCGTTCCCGGTGATCCGGATGGTGCCGCCGTCCTCCACGGCAGCGATCTGGGCACCGGAGGCACGGCCCGAGATGGAGCGGAAGCGGTAGCCGTCCGCATCGTGGGAGGTGAACACGCGGGCACCGGAACCCGTGCTGATGCCGCGCCAGAGCGTGCTGAAGTGGGCAATGTCGCTCTGCTGGAAGAGCCGCACGGACAGTCCCCCGGATGCGTCCTCGAGCTGGAGGATGCGCACCACGAACTCGCCGGGAAGACCGGAGCCTTCCGGATCCGGCGGCTGGTTGTGCTGGCCGGCTGGAACCGATGCTCCCGAGGCAATTTCCGGAACGCCGGTCACCGTCCCGTTGGCGTCCGTGGTGTAGCGGCACCAGAGGAAGCCGCCCGTGCTCATGGTGATTTCGGGCCGGGGGACCGTGTCCAGTGCAGTACCTGCGGCGGCAGGCATGTGGAACTTCACGGCAGGCTGGCCTGAGGAAAGGATGCGCTCGACGACCCAGCCTGGATTGATGGTCACCTTCCAGCTCCCGCCGTCCTTCCTGATGCCGGCCACGGAGAACGGAGGGGCCGGTGACTGAGCAGAGGCCAGAGCCTGTGCCGCCGAGTAGGTGAACCCGCCTGCTGCGGTGACGAGTTCCAGACCGGATCCCGGCCGGGGAGTGCGGGCGGCGATGGCTTCCAGGAGAAGGTTCCAGTCGGCGGCGAGGATGGGATCGCCCGGCTTCTTGCGGGGAGGCAGTCTCACGGGCGTCAGGAAGTGTAGATGTCCGGATCCCAGCCGCCCCGGTCGCTGGCGAGCCACTCGGCCTCGATGCGGAAGGCATTGCCCTCCTGAGTCTGGGTGACCCCGTTGAGGAGCCATGTCCTGCCGCCTGCCAGTGCCGGAGCGGGACCGGAGGGAGCGGAAATGTTCCCGATCGAATTGAGATCGGCGGAGACGACCGGGTAGTCGCGCACCCATGACTCGCGCCACGACACCCTCGGGCTGTAGTAGGAAGTCTGCCCGCGCTGGAGCTTGCCGAGGAGTTCGGTGCCGCCCACGCTCGTGATGCGGTCCTTGAGCAGGCGGCCCTGATCGTCCTTCTCCTTCCCCGAGGCGATCTGGCGGAGGACATCGCGCTCGGCTTCCGGCACGGTGTCGTAGCGGGGGTGGCTCATGATCGGTTCCTCGGAAAGGGAGAGCCCCATGGTGTAGACGGCGGAATCCTTTTCCTGCTCGCCCTCCTTCGGCTCGGCCCCGGCGTACTCGCAGACGATTTCGGCAAGGTCGCCCTCGGTGATCGTGGCGGTGACCTGCGAGACGGAAATGAAGGGCACGTCGGGATGCTGGGTGCCGGGGCGCGGCATGAGGGCGGCCGCGGAATTGCGGTGGCAGTGGAAGACCTGGGTGGCGGTCCACTTGCCCTCGCGGTCGATGCGCAGGGAATATCCCGGCTGGGGGTAGAGGACGCCCTGCTGGATGGCGACGTGGGTTGGCATCCCGGAGGCGGACGCGTCAACCGAACGCGGCCTGCTGGATCCCGGTGGTGCGGTCCATCCTCCGGCTGATGTCGCTTAGGAGGCGGTTGGTTTCACCGGTGAGCCTGTTGTTCTCGCGCTGGGCATCGAGGAGGCCCGGCTGGTATCCTCCTCCTCCCACCCTTCCCAGCGAGGTGACGACCGGTTCCATGCCCCGGCCCGTGCCTGTTCCCGGAAGCTGTCCCTGTGCCGTGCCCTGATTCTGGGCAGCGTCCTTCACGGCTGCGGCGGCGGCCTCGGCTGGTGCGGTCACTGCCGAACTGATCGACCCGACGATCCTGCCGAGGCTTTCCCGCAGGCCTGCCGTTCCGATGAGGTCGGTTCCGGCTTCCTGTCCCGCCTTCTGCGCTGCCCGGTTCACGCTTTCCGAGAACCCCGGTGTGCCTGCCTGCACCATGGCGGATGCCTGCGCGGCCATGTCCTTCGGGCTCATTCCGAAGAAGTCGGCTCCCTGAGCACGGCGGGAGGCGAGGACCTTGCCGAAGGCCGTCTCCACGGAATCCGCATCGAAGCCCAGCAGGTCTGTCATGCCGGGGATCTTCACCAGTCCCTTCAGAAGAGAAGCCACGGCCCACTCCATGCCCGCCTGAAGGTACTGGAGCGGAGTCTGGAACGCTTCGAGGAGAGCGGCACCGAACCCGGCAGCCACGCCCATGAGAATCGTACCCAGTCCCGCCCACATGGCCCCGTCGGAGATCAGGTTCCAGAAGAAGGCGACCGCCGTGCGGAAACCTGAAACCAGAGCGTTCACTCCTTCGGCAAACCCGAGCTTCATGGCTGCGGCCACGAGTTCGGGTACCTGTCCCGAGCCGAAGGCGGCAGTGACGAACGCGATGGCTTCCTTCACCTTCCGGCCTGCTTCCGCAGCAAGGGGGCCGAGCTTCTGCACCATGGCGATGGCTTCCCCGATGAGGGGGCGGAGGGCGTCGTTGATGGGCGTGCCGAGGGTGAGGAAGACTTCCCCGATGCTGTCCTTGAGCGTGGAGAAGAGCCCGGTGGTCGTGCGGCTCTGTGCCTCCATCATGCCTGCGAACTGGCCGCCGCGGGAGGTCATCGCGATGAATGCCTGCTCGATCTGGGGGAAGCCGACCTGACCGGTTTCCACGAGCTTCTTCACCTGAGAATCGGACACGCCGAACTGCCGGGCCAGTTGCTGGATGATGGGGATGCCGCGGCCGGTGAGCTGGTTGATGTCCTCGGCGAAGAGCCGTCCCTGCACGCGGGCCTTGCCGTAGAGTTCGGCGATTTCCCCGATGGGGGCCTGCACGCCCGCGGATACGTCGCCGATTCTCCGGAGGGTTTCGGGCACGGAGTCGGCGGCTTCACCGAAGGCGATGAGCTTGCGTCCGGCGTCTGCCAGCTCCGGGAACTCGAACGGTGTCTGCGCCCCCAGTTCCCGGAGACGTGCGAGGGTGGCTTCGGCTTTCGCTGCGTCCCCGATCATCGTGGTGAAGGCCGCCTTAGTCTGCTCGAAGCCGGCTGCCGCAGTGACTGCCTTGATCCCGGCACCCGCC
>CAZSDE010000179.1:0-7218 GCA_964605435.1 uncultured Akkermansia sp. | reverse complement strand
ACTCGGCATCGCTGCCGGCGCAGGCGGCGGGATCGCTCGTGGAATTCTTTGTGGAAGCCACCGATGCGGCCGGGGCGGTTTCGCGGTATCCGGCCAATGGGGCGCTGGTGCGGTGGAATGACGGCACGGTGCCGCAGGGGCCGGGCCATGGTCTGCGTGTGCTCATGACGGCGGCCAATGCCGACTTCATGCATCTACCGACCAACGTGATGAGCAACGACATGATTCCATGCACGGTGGTCTATCAGGAAAGCGAAGTCTTCTATAATGCCGGCTGCCGCCTCAAGAGCAGTCAGCGCGGACGGTTGGCGGACATCCGTCTCGGTTTCGCCATCGAGTTCGATCCCGAGCAACCGTTCCGCGGGGTCATGACGACGGTGAACCTCGACCGTTCCGGCTACGGACGGGGCACGCCCGGCAGCGGCTACGGCCACAGTGAAATCATCAATTGGCACTTCTTCAGCCGGGCCGGCGGGCTTCCGTCGATGTACAACGACATGGTCTATCTGATTTCACCGCGGGCGGCGCATACGGGCAGCGCGGTCCTCACGATGGCGGAATTCAACGATGCCTATCTTGATGGGCAATGGAATAACGGAGCCGATACGCCCACCTTCAAATACGAATTGATCTACTGGCCAACCACCACGCAGGGAGGAGTGGAAGGACTGAAACTGCCGCAGCCGGACAATGTCAACGCCGTCACCACCAGTCAGATCAGCAGTCCGGACAAGGAAGCGTACCGCTGGAATTTCCTGATCGGGAATGCCCGCAACCGGGACGACTACACGCGCATTGTGAATCTGAGCAGCACCTTCCGGCTGAGCGGAAGCGCCTACACTGCGGCCCTGCCGGGAGCCATCGATGTGGACCAATGGCTGCGCTGCTTCGCGGCGTATGCGCTGGCTGGACCAGGCGACCACTACACGACTTCGACCGGGGGCTGGCACAATCTCAAGCTGTATCACCGGAACGACGGACGGATTCTTTTCCTGCCATGGGATGGCGACTTCCTGACGCAGCCATCGAATGCCGCCCTCGTGATTGCGCCCGATCTTGGGAAGATGATTGCGTCGAGTCCGGCCAACCACCGGGCGTTCTACGGCCACCTCAATGACATCATGAACCGCTCGTTCCGGGCCGACTACCTTGGCACATGGGCGGATCACTACAGCCGCTACAGCACGACGGGTGGAAACTGGGGCGAGATCACAACCTATGTGACCGAACGGGTGGCCTTTGTGCGCACGCAGCTCAATACGCTCTATCCGGCGCTCAGCTTTGCGGTGAGCACGAATGGCGGGGCCGACTTCAGCACGCCGGATCCGCAGGTGGTGCTCGGTGGCAGTGCCGGACTCGATGTCCGTGCCATCCGCATCAATGGCGGCGAGGAAACCGTGCCGGTGACATGGCCCACGCGGAACACGTGGAGCATCACGCTTCCGGTCGTCGCGGGAGCCAATCCTTTCCTCATCGAAGCCATCGGTTTCGGCGGCGACGTGGTCGGCAGCGACACGATCACAGTCACGGGAACCGGGGCCGTCGAGCCCGCAGGGCCTGGGAACCTCGTGATTTCCGAATTGCAGTACCATCCGGCCGATCCCGTGGCCGCTGAAGCTCCCTTCACGGACGCAGAGGACTTCGAATTCATCGAACTGCAGAACATCGGGAAAGCGGTCGTTTCACTCAATGGTGTACGCTTCACGGCTGGCATCACATGGTCGGCCCCGGCCACCGCGACCATTCCGCCCGGTGGACGCGTGGTCATTCCGCGGCGGACAGCCGCCTTTGCCTTGCGCTATCCAGGGGTGGCGACCCTGCCGGACTACTACCAGGCCGGCGGCAATGTGCTCTCCAATGCAGGCGAGGAAATTGCCCTCGTCGACGGTAGCGGAGCCGACATCCGGCGCTTCCGCTACAGCGACAGTGCGCCGTGGCCCAGCGTCGCCGACGGCGGTGGTCCTTCCCTCGTCATCATCGCCCCCGCGCTGAATCCAGATCATGCCAACCCTCTGAACTGGCGCGCCAGTCTGGCCACGGGCGGTCAGCCGGGTGGATCCGACGCCATTATGCCTCCCGCTGATCCCACGGGAGATAGCGACGGCGATGGACTTTCGAACCTTCTGGAATATGCGACTGGTGGCACCCGTCCGGAATTCCGGGTGTCCGACGACGGCAGCAGCTTCGCCGTCGATTTCGTGAGGGCACGCGGTGTGGAGGCCGTCCCGGGAGTTGAATTGTCAGGAAACCTGCAGTCCTGGCAGACGCAGCCCGCGGAACTGGTCGACCGATCGTTCCTCGCCGATGGCTCTGAACGGATCACGCTGCGCGTGGCGGTGCCCGCGGGTTCGGCCTCGCATTTCGCCCGGCTCATTTTCCGTGTGCCATGAAGGTTCCCGCTTTCCTCCTCTGGCTGACGCTTGGCTGGGCGCTGGCCGAAGACCGTTTGGAATCGCTCATCCCGCAGCCGAAATCGGTGGTGCGGCTGGACGGCAGTGTGGCCCTGACCACTGGGTCGCGGGTGCTTTGCCGTCATGATTCCCTGCGTGGAGTCGCCGGGACGTTTGCCGGGGACGTGCGGCGCGCCTTCGGGATCGAGCTTCCGGTGGTCACGGGCGACGGGGAAGCGCGTCCCGGTGATGTGACCGTGGCCTTGCTCGCGGGCGGCAAGCCCGGGCACTGCGAACTGGCGGTTGGGCCGGGCGATGCGGTGGCGGTGCAGGCCACCGATGCGCCTGCGGCGGGCTGCGCCCTCGTGACGCTGCTGCAGCTCATCGAGCGCGGCGATGGCGGGCTGCGTTTGCCGCGGGTCACGGTGCAGGATCATGCGGACCGATCCTTCCGGGCGCTGCAGGTTTCGGTACGCGGGGGCTACCATGCACCTCAGTGGGTCTGCCGGGTCATTGATGCCGCCCGGCTCTTCCATATACGAATCGTACAACTGCACACCACGGAATCGCTCTGGGTCGGCAGCACGCTGGCATCGAGTGACCGTGCTTCGCCCGATTTCCTGCGGAAGCATGCGGCGTGGAGTCGGGCTGAGATGGAGATGGTGCTCGATTACGCGGTGCAGCGCGGGGTTTCTCTGCTGCCGCACAATGAGATGCGGCCGAACGATCCGTTCTGGAAGGCAGCGCTCGAGGAAGATCCGGATCCGGCCGACCAATGGGCTGGCTACATGGACGAAGTCGATGGCATGGGTGCCTTCAAGGTGGGCGAGAAGCTGGGCGAGGATGCGCGTTTCTGGGCATTTCTGCGCGAGGTGGTGCGGCGGTCGTGCGGGCAGTTTGCGCGGACGTGGCCGGGCGGAAAGCTTCCGTACTATCACATTGGTCCGGTCTACGGGGAAGGGGGCTGCAGCGGTCGCGATGCCGTCCGGATGCACGGGATTCTCAAGGAACGGGATCCCGGAGTGCGCATGATGTACTGGAATGGTCCCGCTGATAATGATCCCGATCTCGGGCCGCTGCACCGCGACGTGGCCGTGGCTTTCTACAGTGCCCATTGGGGCGGAACCCCGGAAGGCCAGCTCGCCGCCGGATTCGGCCTCGTCAATGTTTCATGGCGACCGCTCTACGTTCAGCCCGGGACACGCCGGAAGGCACATCGGCAGGCCCGCTGGATCGCAGAACAGTTTCACGTGGCCCGCTTCGGTGACGAAGGCCCGTTCGGTGCCGCCATTGCCGCGCGCGATCTCACGCCGCGTCAGGACGCCATCCTTGGAGCCATGCTGGCAAGCTGGGATTTCGGATCGGCTGATCAGGAGGAAGGTCACCTTGAAATGCTGCTGCCCAGCCTCCCGGTCTTCGGCGAACGCATCTGGAATGTCCGTTCATGGCCGTATGCGGACAGCGACGGGGTCATGCGGCGCGCTGCGGCTCAGCAGGCCCTGCTGCACAGTCTCGTGCGCGAGCCCGCCGCTCCCTCGGTGCCCGGTGAGGTCACGGCCACCCAGGGCGTCCGGCCCGATGCCGTCGATGTCCTCTGGGGCGACAGCCGGAATTTTCCGCAGAGCTATCAGGTCTTCCGGGGTTCCACTGCCGATCCAGCGGGCGCCGTGCCCATTTCCCCACTGCTTCCCGCCAGCGATGTGACGAAGCTGAATTCGTTCCGCGACACCGACGCCCCCAGCGGAGCGAAGCGGTTTTATTTCGTGAAGGCGATCAGCCCGGCTGGAGAGTCTGCACTTTCCGTGGCCGCGGAGGGATGGAGTGGCGCGGGCATATCCCTTCCGGAAGCGGAGGAATCGTTTGATTACCCAGCCGGAACCCGCGTGGACGGACTGGCTGGAGGCAGGGGATTCAGCGGAGCATGGAAGGTCGTGGAGGAAAATGCCCCGCTCGTGATGGCCGCAGAGGGACTCAGCTACCCGGGACTGAAATCAGCCGGGCGCGCCCTCCGCGTGGCCGCTGACGACGCCGACGAAACCAACCGGCGGCGCCCGCCGCACGTCAGGATCGAACGAGCGCTCGCCGAACCGTTCGGTCGCGACGGCACGGAAGTCTGGAGCAGCTTCCTTGTGAAGGCGGAACGCGATCCCGCGATTGGCGACCTCCACTGCAATCTCATGCGGACCAATGTCGGCAAAGGCTGGGGCCGAGGCTTCGGAATCTACACATCGCAGGCCGGCATCGAAATGGAACCCAACCGTACCTACCTGCTCGTCGTGCGCACCGTCTTCCACCGCGGACACGACCTCATGCAGCTCTGGGTCAATCCCGCCCCAGGTCGGCAGCCCGCCGACGCCGAAGCCAATGTCGTCAGCCGCGCCTTCGATAATCCGGAAGACCGCAGCATCGTCATCGGCATGCAGCCATACGGCAAAGGTGCCTACCTCATCGACGAAATCCGCTGCGGTCCACACTGGCATAGCGTCCTCCCCTCCACTCCCTGAACTCGGGCCGTGAAGGGGCCCGGGGCCACGCCAACTGGGACAGGCATTTGCCAGGGCCGCCGACCTCAGTCCAGCGTCGCCAGGACCGCGCGGCATGAAGAACGGATGAGTTTCATGCCGCCGCGGGCCGCTGAGGATTCCGGGTCGGCTAGGCTAAAGAATTTTGGAATCTGTTGAGAATGAGGTATGTTGTGAAAATTATGGACGCTCGGCGGGGTAAACTAGGATCCTAGGTCCAGCGTACTAGAAGAAGGATTCTAGTTTGCGATTACAAAACCGGACGCGAAAAAACTAGAATCCTAAGAATTATAAGGGCATTTCATTGGAATTGCTTGGATCTTTGGTAGTTTCCGTAACTTCCGTACATACCCGAGTTCGCCAAATCCGACCCCATCTGTTCAAAAACTCCGCACACCTAAACGCCATGACGATCTCAGAATTTTACAAAATCAGCTCAGCCGATGCTGTAAGGGTAACGACCCTTTCTTTCCTGATGCTTTCTCTCGTGACCGGGTTGGAAGCGGCAGAGATCACCGGAGTCGGCAACAAGCGGTTTGGTCAGGGTCTCACTCAGGAGTCGCCGGACACGGGGGTTTCTGTGGTGGCCGGTTGGGAATTCAATGCGGTCCTGAACCCAGGCGGATCGGTGAATGTGTGGGGACGGATTGACGAGGAAGCGGTGCTTTCGGGGGCGGTGCAGGTTTCTGCCGGGATGCGTCACGTGCTTGGGGTGACTTCTGAAGGCAAGGTCGTCGCATGGGGAAGCGATCTGAATGGAATCACTTCGGTGCCGAATGATCTTCCGCCCGCCATGGGGGTGGCTGCTGGTGCATTTCACAGCGTGGCTCTTCTGCGGGATGGCACCGTCAAGGCATGGGGCTTTGCGGGCGATGGTCGCACCAGTCCGCCTGCAGGTCTCCGCAATGTCATCGCGGTGGCTGCCGGGCGCGACCACACGCTGGCTCTGAAGTCGGATGGCACGGTGACCGCATGGGGCAGTGACAGTCATGGTCAGTGCAAGGTGCCCAGTGTCCTTTCCGGTGTGATCGCCATTGCCGCGGGTGGATTTCACAGCCTCGCGCTCAAGTCAGACGGCACGGTGACCGCATGGGGCAGCGATGAATACGGACAGATCAGCGTGCCCGCCGGACTCAGCGGGGTGACCGCGATCGCCGCAGGACTGGATCACAGCCTCGCCCTGAAGGCTGATGGCACCGTGACTGGATGGGGCAACAATTCCTCCGGCCAGCTCAATCTGAGCGGCGCTGGCTACACGGCGATCTCGGCCGGCTACCAGCATTCGGTCGGTCTCCGCGGCGGACCGGTGCTTGATGCACAGCCACAGGGCGGTCTCTTCTACGGGGGATCCGAAGTCACCCTCTCGGCAGGCACTCAGGCCGAAGGAGCATCCTTCCAGTGGCTCCTCAATGGCCGCGAGATCCCCGGGGCGACCGGACGCACGCTTAATCTTCAGAATCTCACCGCCAGTCACGCGGGTCTGTATTCCGTCCGCGTCTCCACCGCAGCCGGCAGCACCATCAGCCACGTGACCCCGCTCGTCGTCCGTGGCCGCGCCCGCACCGCCCTCGAACTGACCGACGATGGCACTCCGCTCGTCACCGTCACCGACGAGTTCCAGCAGCCCATCACCCCAGCCCTCGCCGAAGGCTACCACCTCGAGGTCTCCGATAACCTCACCGACTGGCGCCGCTCCACCAGCCGCCCGGTAAACCAGAACGACGGATCGCTCCAGTTCACCGATACCCGCGACCCGAACGCATCGGCCCGCTTCTTCCGCATCACCCAGGATTGATCACCCGGCATCCTGACAATCCACCAGCCCAAGCAAACACAGCGAAACTTCATACTTCCACATAATGAGAAGTCTATTTTCCCAACGATTCCGAAGCATCAAGGCCGCCTTGGCTTTGGCGGCAGTCTTCACTGGCATCGGTTCGGTGCAGGCCGCTGTCAGCGTGACCACGAACCCGGCTGCTGTGTCCAAGACCCCTAATGATGACAGCTACTCCACGGTTGGTGCCGTCGCCTTCGGGTCGGGCAACAAAAACGACTGGGCCTCCGATGTCGTTCCTCGTACGTACGAACTGGCAGCTCCTGCCAACTGGGAATTCCTTAATACGGGAGTGTCCGCTTCGGGAGCCGTGCTCACGGGTGCTCCTGCCTATGTGGCAAATGTCGACGGCCAAATCACCATCCTCCGTTGGAGTATCAGTACCGCCGTAAACTCTCCCGGAACTAATACGATTTCTGGGATTCAGATCCGCCCGATCCAAGGCAAAGCGGTCGCTGGCTCCTCGGGAAGC
>CAZSDE010000178.1:5826-7226 GCA_964605435.1 uncultured Akkermansia sp. | reverse complement strand
TGGATCACATGCAGCGGGTAGCCAGTGATCACAGAGCGGGCCGCCCGGGCCATCCCGCGCATGCAGCGGCTCGGCACCCGCCTCATCCGCGTCATGAGCTACGCCGTCCTCAAGGATGAAAATGGTCACGACCTCCCGGATCAGCACGAAGCCGAACGCTTCCGCCGCCTCCGCGAACTCAAGCGCCGCTTTGACGACGCCGGTCTGGTCATGGTCCACGAAAACTGCATGAACTACGGTGGCATGAGCATCAGTCACGCCCTGCGCTGCCTCGAGGAAGTGCCGGGCCTCCGCTGGGTCTTCGATACCTGCAATCCCATCTTCAACATGGACCGCGACAACCCGCCGCACATGCAGGACCCATGGGAATTCTACAAGGCGGTCAAACCGGCCATCTCCCACATCCATATCAAGGACGGCACCTACAACCCAGCCCGCCGGGACGCCGACTACACCCTCCCAGGCCTCGGCAGCGGCCGCGTCGCAGACATCCTCGGCGACCTCATCGGCAGTGGCTACGATGGATTCGTCAGCATCGAACCACACACCGCCGTCGTCTTCCACAGCGCGGCCTCAACCACTCCCGCCAGCGGCAACGACGCGGAAACCCGCGCCCGCAACCAGTTCGACAGCTACGTCAGCTACGGCCACGCCCTCACGGACCTCCTCCGCAGCATCCCGGGTGCCCTCTGAACGCCGGGTGCCCGCGCGGGAACTCAGCGCGCCAAATCAGGCAGCGCCACAAAGCGCCCGCTGAAGAGGATCCACGAAAGCAGCAGGGTCCAGAACACATTGAAGGCCTGCGCCCCCAGAAAGGCGGCCGTGGCCCCGCCATTGCCGCGCCCGAATATGTCGGCCGGACGCGTCTCCAGCCCAATGCTCACAAAGGCCATCGCAAACCAGAAGGTCCGCCAGCCTTCGATCGTCTTCCGCAGGCCCGCGGACCCGAGTTCCGCCGGCCCGAACGAAAACACGAGCGAGGCCACCATGAAGCCCAGCACGAACTTCGTAAAGCGTTCCCAGATCACGGAGCCGGAAACTTTCGCCCCATCTCCCTTCCCACGCGACGCCCACCAGACGGAAATGAACAGAGCCGCCACCCCAATGAGCACGTTCTGCGTCACTTTGACAATGACCCCGGTCTGCTCAGCCACTTTCCCCAGCTGCGCCCCGGCCGCCGCCACCGAACCACTCGTATCAAGGGTCCCGCCGAACCATGCGCCCGCCACCATCTCGGACATGCCCGTCCACTTCGCAATCCACGGCATCACCACCATCATCGGCATCGCCACCAGCATCACCAGCGATGTGACCAGCGACAGCTTGCGCCGGTCACCCTGAATCACCCCGCAGGCCGCAATGGCCGCACTGACCCCGCAGATCGAAACCGCACTCGCCAT
>CAZSDE010000178.1:5482-5816 GCA_964605435.1 uncultured Akkermansia sp. | reverse complement strand
ACCGCCGCGCCAGCCACAGCGCAAAATACCACACCACCGCCACCACCCCCAGCGCCTGCAGGATCCCCAGCTTCCCCGCCTTCATCAGCTCGGGAAACGCGATGGTCGCCCCGAAAAGCACCAGCCCGGTCTTGATGTACAATTCCGTCCGCACCGCCCCGCCCAGCACCCGGTGCAGCCCGCAAGAGCCACCCAGCATCCCCAGCAGCAGCGCAAACAGCACGTACTCCAGCCCCAGCGCCTTCACCGAAGCCTCACCCGCCAGCACCTGCGCGAGCATCCCCAGCAGAGCCACCCCAGCCGTCTGCGACAGCAACCCAGCCTTCCACCGGCC
>CAZSDE010000178.1:0-5472 GCA_964605435.1 uncultured Akkermansia sp. | reverse complement strand
ATCCCCAGCACAGAGACCGCCGCCCGGAGATTTCCCCCGCCCAGCAGTCCGCCCAGCCCGGTCGCCGCCGACCAGCGGAACGATGGCAGAAACGAGGGAATGATGCCTGCCGCAAGCAGCACCAGCAGCAATCCGCCCAGCACCACCGCCACCCAGTCCTCCGACAATCGGAGAATCGGGGACGGCTGCTCAGTCGATGTTTCCTTCATGGACCCAGATACTCCCAGCCCTCAGCGCTTCTTCCGCAGGAAGGTCGGAATGTCCAGATCCTCGCCCTCTTCCACAGTCGGTTCCACTTTCTCAAAACGACCCCTCGCTCCAATTGCAGGCGTCAGATGCTCATCAAAGGTCTGCTGCCCTTCCTCCACAGCAGTCACAGGCTGACGGGCCGCCACAGCCTCAGCACGCGCCGCCTTCACAGGGCGAACCGGAACTTCAGCCTTGGCCTCGCTCGGGAACAACTGCGGCCGTCCCTCCGTCGCCTTCCGCGTCCCCGTGGAACGCTGGCCCGCCGGAATCGGGCGGATCGGCGTCACCCGCGAGGGCTCAGGTACCCGCAGACTGATCACCAGATCGCCATCGGGCTCAGCAGGAACCGCCGCTTTCGCCACCACCGGAACCGCCAGAGAATCATCCACCACCGGAGCCTCTTCCCACTGCGCCCGCGCCGGTTCCGCCTTCACTGGCTCGGCCGGCACCGGTTCCGCAGCTTCCACCTTCTCGGCAGCCTGACCCCGGCGCAGGATTTCCCGCAGATCGAATTTGCCCTGCGGCTTCTCAGCGGCACGCGCCGCCTCAGCAACCACCGGAGCCTCGTCGGCCGGCTCAGCCAGCGGAAGCTTCTCCACAATCGCCGAAAACGGCATCACCACAGGCTCGCTCCGCTTTTCCTCCACCACCGGAACTTCGCTCCGCTTCTCCTCCGCCACCACCGGCGGCATCGCCTCCGGAGCCGTCCTCCGCACCTCGGCACGCGCCCCATTGGAATGATTGATCGGAGCCGACAGGGTCACCGTCGTCGCCGCCGGCATCGCCACCATCTCATGCGCAGGCTCCACGACCACCGGACGCACCGGTTCCACTGCCTTCGCGGGTTCCACCACCACCGGACGCACCGGTTCCACTGCCTTCGCGGGCTCCACCACCACCGGACGCACCGGTTCCACCGCCGGGATCACCACCGGCGCTTCGCTCACCACCGGAGCCGCTTCTGCGGCCACATCACGCACTGAAACCACTGGAGCAGGAGTCACCGGCTCAGGCCTCACTGGAAGCGGAGGCGGAGTCGGGACCGCCGCAAACGCCGGTGGTACTTCGCTCTTCGCCACCACCGATTCGGCCGTCCCATTCCCCCCGCGGGAAACCGATGAGATAATCGTCACGGAAACCGCATCTTCCATGCTCGGATCCACCGCGGCACCGAACAGAATCTGCGCATCACTGCTTACCTGACGCCCGAGTTCACGCATCAGTCCCTCGATTTCGAAAAGCGTGAGACTCCGTCCGCCACACACATGCACCAGCACATTGCGCGCCTTCTCGAGCATCTGCCCGCGGTCGAGCAGCGGACTCTGCATCGCCAGCGAGAGCGCCTGGCTGGCCCGGTCCTCGCCCTTGGCCTGACCATAGCCAAAGAGACAACGGCTGTCCGCATTGCGCAGCGCCGTCATCAGATCGTCCATGCCAATCCGGATCAACCCGGGTTGCTTCACCAGACTGGTGACCGCACGGATACTCTGTCCAATGATGCGGTCAGCCGTCACAAAGGCTTCTCCCACGCCCTTCTCGGGCAGCACCATGTCGCCCATCCGGTCGTTTTCAAAGGTCACAAGGGCATTGGCCTGACGCCGCAGATCCTCCAGCGCGGTGAGCGCCTGACTCATCCGGCGGCGGCCTTCGAAGGCAAAGGGCATCGTCGCAAAAACCACCACCATGGCTCCGGATTCGCGCGCCATCCGCGCCACCAGCGGTGCCGCTCCCGACCCCGTACCGCCACCGAGACCAGTGCAGATGAAAACCATGCGCCGGTCCTTGAGCACATCGCGGATCTCCGCAATGCTCGCGGCCGCCGCTTCATGACCCAGTTCCGGATCGCCACCGCAGCCGAGTCCCTGCGTCAGGTTGCGTCCCAGCTGCACCTTGCTCCGCACCATCCCGGCCTGGAGCGCCCGCGCATCACTGTTCATCGCCGTCAGATCGGCTCCCGTGATTCCCTCCATCGCCAGCCGGTCAATCACATTGGCTCCCGCCCCGCCAATCCCAATCACACATACCGGAGGAATCCCGGCCACTCCCGCGGCCGCCGTCTCGTTGTCTAGCTTGATTTCAATCATGGCTTCTGTTGGTTTCAATTTGGAGTTTTCCGGGTGACGGTGCCCAGGTTGCCCCGGGCGGAAATGATTCATGACATGATGCCCAGCATCCTTGCGGATCCGCTCAGCAGCCCGGCAAATTTCTCGCGCAGCCTCGCAAATGCCCCCAGCTGCGGCCGCTCGCTCTCCATCCTCTGCGCATAACGGATCAATCCGATCGGCGTCGCATACTGCGGACTCTCGAAGGCCGAGGTCAGGCCGGTCATCGGGGTGAAACTCGACCTCCGGGCGGGAAGACCGAAGACTTCCTCGGCCAGTTGGTCGATGCCGCGCATCTGACTCGTCCCGCCGCAGAGATACAAGCCGCCTGCGAGCCGGTCAAGATGAGCACCCTTGCCAATGAGCCGCTTGCGCACCAGTTCGAAGGTTTCCCCGAGCCGGGCGCGGATGACGTCGTTGAGCACATCCCGCTCGACATCGCGTCCGTCAAAGGTGGTATCCGACGGCAGATGAATGATCTCCCCTTCCTCGGCGGGCAGGGCGCAGCCATGCTCGACTTTGAGTTTTTCAGCCCTCGAATGCGGGATCTTGAAAACGATCGAAAGGTCGTTGGTGACATGGTCTCCTCCCACCCCCACGGACCCGGACGCCACGATGGCTCCTTCTTCGTACACCACGTAATCGGTCGTGCCTCCCCCGATGTCGAGGAGGAGGGCACCCTGCTCGCGGGCCTCCCGGTTGAGCACCACCTGGGCCGCCGCAATCGGAGCAAAGACGACGTCTTCCACCACAAGCGGCAGTTCGCGCAGACAACGCACCGTGTTCTGCACCCGGCTCCGGATGCCATGCACAATGTGATACTCAGCCTCCAGTTTCCGCCCCATCATGCCCACCGGATTCTGCACCCGTTCCTGCCCGTCCACCCAGTAATGCCGGATCATCCGGTGCAGAAAAATATGCTCAGGCGGAATCGCCACATTTCCCGCCTGCTCCCGCACTTCCTCGAGATCGTCTTCCGTGATCTCATTCTGATCATCGGGCATGCGCAGCACCCCGCGGTTATTGCAGCTTTCCACATGCGGTCCGGTGATGGCCAGCAGCACACTGCGGATCATGATGTCGCTCCGGTCCTCCGCCCGTACCAACGCGTCCTGCAGGCAGGTCTGCGCGGTCTCGAAATCCACAATTTCCCCCTTCCGGACCCCGCGCGATGGTGCTTGCCCAACTCCCAGAATCCTGATCGTCCCATCACTGCGCGCTTCCCCCACCACCACACAGATCTTGCTGGTTCCGATCTCCAGTCCTACGTAAATGCTGCTTCTGGCCATGGCTTCAGGTCCTTGAGTTCGCAGGTTTCATCGCCTCACCGCGGACACTCGCTGGAATGCCCTTCGGCCCACTCACATTCTTCCGGACCACCGGCTTCACGGCCGATCCCCGCACCACTCCAGCCGACCTGGCCACAGGCCCCGGAACCACAGTCTTGCGAACCACCGTCTTCGCCGCCGCTGGCTTTGCAGGGGATGACTTCGCAGCCGTCTTCACCGTCGCTCCCCTGACTGCCGGAGCCCGAACGGTCGCCGACTTCACCGCGGTGGACTTCGCCGCCGCAGACGCTTTCGGCTTTGTAACCGCAGACTTCGCAGCCACGGATTTCCTGGCCGTCACGGATGGCTTCGCCACCACAGGCTTGGCGCTCACCGCCTTCGCAGACAATGCCGACACCGCATTCCCTGCCGCCGGGCGCACTGACTGCGGCACCGCCGTCCGGACCGGACGCGCCGTCACAACAATCGACCGCGCCCCTCCGGAAACGACCGACTTCTCCGTTTTTTCCGTCGTTTCCGTTTTTTCCGTTTTCCCGGATCCCCGGACGGGAGCCGCCGCTGCCGTTTCCTCCGCAGTTCCCTCACCCACCTCCTCCTCATCGGAAAATTCCAGCGCGACCGACTCGGGTTCGTCGGTCACAAACGTGACAGGCACATTCCTCGCCGGCTGCAGATCGACCGTCGCCACTTCCCGGCCCTCGCGTACCGTCGCATGCAGCACGGCCTGCAAGCGGTCGAGACAGAGACTCAGACTGTTTCCTTCCACAGGAAATACATAGCGACCGTGCGGGCGCACGACTGCCGTGACGTTCCATGTGCCCGGCACTTCGATCTTCCGCACGGCCCGTGGTTCATGCCACTGCCGCCCTTTCATGAGGTCCAGCAGCTCAATCGCCCGCAGCATCTCCATCGATTTCACGGTCTGACCAATCACAGCGACCACACCTTCATGAGCCTCGATCTCCGGAAGATTCACATACGAACGATGCATCTCATCACACGGAATCACCATCCCGCTGGCATCGACCGCCACCTGCTGAGCGAGCGTGTAGCCCGCCGCACATCCCGTGAGCCATGCCACCGGAAGCCTTTCCTCCAATTCCACCACAAGCCGACCCGGCAGACGGCGCTCCACTTTCACCTTCCGCACCTTCGGAAGCATTTCCAGCCGCTGCCGCACATCTTCGAGATCAATGTCGAGTACATGCATGTTGCGGTGCAGCCCGGCCACCCGCGCAGCCACCTCCGGGGAAATCGCCCCGTTCGTCTGGAACTGAAATTCGCCGACCGCATAGGCAGGATTCGCCCGCACCGCACTGCTCCACACTTCCTGCGCATGCACCGAAAGAAACAGCACAAGGGCCAATCCCAGCACCAGCTTGCCCGCATGCCAGAGCGTCCCCCGCAGCTTCATGGCCCGCTCCCGGCTCGAGGGCGGCACTTCCACCGCCAGCCGCACGTCCGCACCAGCCCGCACCCGGAACGGACGGTTCCCCCGGCCTTTCGGTCGGGATCTTTTGGTCTGCGGAAGTATCCAGCGGAACACAGTTGAGATCAGTTCGGAATTTCAGCGCGCCACCTGCAGCGACAGCTCCAGAATGCGCGCACACAGCTCGGGGTACATGATCCCAGCGGCCCGCGCCGCCTTCGGAAGCAGACTAGTCGCCGTCATCCCGGGAATCGTATTGACCTCCAGCACCCACGGACGACCCTCCCCATCAAGGAGGACATCCACTCGGCTGTACACCTCTACCCCAAGAGCCCGGTGCGCCGCCATGGCCGCCTGCTGCACCCGCTTCGTCACCTCCACACTCAAATCAGCCGGACAAAAG
>CAZSDE010000177.1:0-7232 GCA_964605435.1 uncultured Akkermansia sp. | reverse complement strand
TTCGGGGACGTTCTCGGCTCCGCAGCGTGCGGCCTACCTTGCGATCCACCGCACCCTTGGTCATGCGATCCGGTCCCTCCGTCCGGGTCGGCTGCTTCCAGACTGCGAGGAGGAAGCGCTCGTTTTCCTGCAGTCGGAATTGCTGCGCGAGGGACTCCTGCTGGCCACGCAGGTTCCGGATCCAGCCGTTCCCTCCCCGGCCATCCGCCGCATCTGCCCGCACCGTATTTTTCACCATATTGGCTGCGAAGTGCACGATCCCGTCCCGGATTCCCTGCCCCTGCCGTCTTCGGCTGCCCTCGCGGTCGAACCCGGTGCCCTCCTGCCTTCCCTCGGCTTCGGCATCCGGCTCGAGGAAACGGTCGCGCTCGCTGCGGACGGACCGTCCATCCTCACGGGCGCGATGCCGTCGGAGGCCGATGCCGTCGAGGACCTCCTGAGGTTCTGAGGGCTGCACGCAGGGCTTGCATTCCCACCCGGAGGCGGGTTCAGTTGCCGCATGTTCCCTCTCTACCGCTTTTTCCTCATCATGGTGCTGCTGACCAGTGCAGCCCACGCCGGCGGCAAGTCCAAACCGCTCTACATCGGCTTCCACAGCGAGGCCGACGCCACGGACAACCCAAAGATGATCAAACAGGAAGTCATCGATGGCGAAGTCTACGCCTTCCACATTTCCCCGGACCTCGTGACCCGCCACTTCTCGGCCTTCCATACCTTCTATGCCGACGATGGATCCATGGGAGCCGCCCTCAAGCTCAACGAAGCCGGCATGCAGGCCTACCAGGTCATGATCAGCATGGTCCGCGGAAAACTGACCCGCGTCATCGTCAATGGACGGCCGGTCGACATCCAACGCATCACGGCCCCGAAACGCTTCGATGGCTACATGATCATCTGGAAGGGACTGAACGAGGAAGATGTGAAACTCATGGCGAAGAAACTGAAGCGGCTCGATGCGCCGCCTCCGTCCATCGATTACACGGAACCTCCGGTCGTGGACTACACGGACCCCTCCGCCAACTGACGCAAGGCCCCACCCGCCATGCTCCCGATCGCTCCGCGGGCGACAGCGCCCGCCTTCTCCTGTGCCGTGCTGGCCCCTGCCCTCGCCGCTGCCGCGGCACTCGGCTTCGCCTGTGCCGGCTGCAGCCGCCAGCCTGCCGAAACGTCCACGGAACCGGATCCGCCGACCCCGCCGCCGGAAGCGGCTGCGGAGGTAGTGAGCCGTCCGCCGGTCGAAATCCCGAAGCCGCCTTCCGTCACGCGGAATGGCCCGGCATTTTCCCTGCCCACGGGGAACGATGCACTCCTGCGCGATGACCCGGGCGGGTTCTTCATGTTTGTGGACCGCTACAAAGATGGCAAAACAAGCCAGGTCTGGGAAGGCGGCAGCTATGGATTCGTCCGCAATCCCCGCAACACTGGAAACGGCGAAGTCTTCACCAAATTCCACGAAGGGATCGACATCGCTCCGGTCGCGCGCGATGAACGCGGCGAACCTCAGGATACCGTCTGCTCCATCGCCGATGGCACGGTCGTCTACTGCCTCACCCCGCCGCTCACCAGCAACTACGGCAACTACGTGGTCGTCGCTCATCCCTGCGGACCAAAAGCAGGCACCTTCTTCAGCCTCTACGCACACCTCCGCCGCATCGACACCACCCCGGGCACCCGCATCCGCCGCGGCGCTCCGCTCGGTCAACTCGGCTACACGGGCGCAGGCATCGACCGACGCCGCGCGCACGTGCACCTCGAAATCGCGCTGCTGCTCTCGGAACGGTTCGACGATTACTACATTCATCATTACCGCAGCCCCAATGGCCACGGAAACTTCCACGGCAGCAATCTCATCGGCATCGACGCCGCTGCCTTCCTCCGCGCAGCCTATGCCGAACCCGGACTCACTCCCGCCGATTTTCTGAAGTCCGTGGCACCTGTCTGGAAGGCGCTCGTGCCCTGCCGCGATGGCAGGGAACTGGAAATCGCCGCCCGCTATCCATGGCTGCGCCAGCGCGGCGCGCCCTCGGCCTCATGGGAAATCTCTCTCGACGGAGCCGGCGTCCCGCTCGCCATCGCACCGTCGGCCACTCCCGTGCAGTTCCCATCGGTTTCATGGGTCCAGCCATCGGATTCCCCCCATTCATGGGCCACGCGCAATCTTCTGTCGGGATCGGGAAATGCAGCCACCCTCGCGTCGGAAGGATCCCGCTACCTCCAGCTCGTCAGTGGCGATTTCTGATGGCCAGCGGACCGCAGCGTCGGCACAATCTGCTTCCTTATGAAAACCTTTACCCGACGCCTCGCCGCAGCCCTGACCGCGGCGGTCGCCTGCCTCACCCAGCCGTCCGCCGCCTGCTGTGCGCTTTCTTCGGCCCGCCACCACGCGGTCAATGCGGACCAATCGGTCATCATTCTGTGGGACGAGGCCCAGCAACGGCAGCACTTCATCCGCAAGGCCTCTTTTCATTCGAGCGACGACGACGTCGGCTTCCTCGTCCCCGTGCCCTCCATGCCGGAACTCTCGGAATCGGGCGACGGCGCTTTCGATCTCCTGTCCACCATCACGGCCCCGCCCCCGCCACCAGCGGGATTCCCCCTCGGCTGCGCTGCCGTCGCTCCCACCAGTTCCTACCGGGCGGTCGGCGTGCGCGTGCTCGCCCAGCAGAAGGTGGCGGGATTCGATGCCTCGGTGCTCGCCGCGGATTCGGGACGCGACCTCAGCCGCTGGCTCAACCGCCACGGCTTTGCCCTCAGCCCGGCCGTGGCCACATGGGCGGAGCCCTACATCCAGCAGAACTGGCGCTTCGTCGCCCTGAAACTCGCCAAACCGGATCCCGCTAATCCAAAAATCGAGGCCACTTCCCTGCGCCTCAGCTTCCAGACCGCTCGTCCGCTTTTTCCCTACCGCGAACCGGAATCAGCCACCGCCGCCCGCGCCCTGCAGGCATCCCCCCGGCTCCTGCGCATCTACTTCATCGCCGCAAGGGCTCATCATGGATCGCTCGGCGACGGTCAGCCATGGAGCGGACGCACCGTATGGTCGGGCGACATCACCCGCTGGCGCACGGACCTGCTCGCCCTGCTCAAACTTCCCGCCACCACGGCCCCGGGAACATGGTGGCTCACCGAATGCGAAGACCGCTGGGCCTACACCACCGCCCCGGGCGACCTCTGGTTCTCCCCGGCAAAACGGAACCGCACGGTCAGACGACCCCGCGTCCCCACCGACATTGCACTCACCTCAGCCCTTTCTCTGGGGGGCCTCTGCCTGCTCCGCCGCCGCTTTTGCAACAATGATCCCACCCATGTTCTCCCTCAAGGATAAAGTCGCCGTCGTGACCGGTGCCGGACGCGGCATCGGACTCGGCATCGCCCGCACCTTTGCCGAAGCGGGTGCCCGCGTCGCCGTCGTCAGCCGCACGGAAACCAATTCCGCCAGCGCCGCCGCCGCCATCAATGCCGAATTCCCAAACTCCGCCATCCCCTACGCAGTCGATGTCGCCAACTCCGACGCCGTCACCGCCATGGCCAAACAAGTCATCGCCGACTTCGGAACCGTCGATATCCTCGTCAACAACGCCGGCCTCACCCGCGACGGCCTCGTCGTGCGCATGAGCAATGACGACTGGGACGCGGTCCTCAATACCAACCTCAAAGGAGCCTTCCATACCGTCAAAGCCTTCCAGCGCACCCTCCTCCGCCAGAAGGACGCCCGCATCATCAATGTCGCCAGCATCATCGGCCTCATCGGCAACGCCGGCCAGGCCAACTACGCCGCCAGCAAAGCCGGCCTCATCGGCTTCACCAAAAGCATCGCCCGCGAATTCGCCTCCCGCGGCGTCACCGCCAATGCCATCGCCCCAGGCTTCATCTCCACAGACATGACCAGCGTCCTCTCCGACGAAGTCCGCAGCGCCGTCCTCCAGAAAATCCCCCTCGGCTTTCTCGGAGAAGTCAATGACATCGCCGCCGCTGCCCTCTACCTCGCCAGCCCCGCCGCCCGCTTCGTCACCGGTCAGGTCCTCACCGTCGATGGCGGCATGGTGATGTAATGCCCATCAGGGGCATGGCTAAAGACCAGTAAAGTTGTCGGCAACGACCCACCCAGCCAGCCGTCAGCTGCGCCGAGGCACGCTGTACAGCAGAATCGCGATCATCACCGGAAATTCCCGCCAGGTCTCAGGCCGCACCGCCCCGGTCGAATCATGCGGCATCAGCACATTGCTGATCTGCATCGCCTCCACCGTGGCCTGCGGGTTCTCGTCCAGAAAGTCGTTGATCCTCAACTCAAGATAGCTGGCAGGACTCCGCCCCACCGGCAGTCTGGCCAGATTGATCTCAAATACTTTGGCTCTCATCTGTCTGGATTGTTTACTTTGTTAGATATGCAACTCCGGCCTCTTAGCGCCTCCGTGCATCGCGAATCAAACGACGCAAGCGCTTTGTTTCGTGACCGAAATGTCGGTCATAGGCAAAAAACACGGAGTACATGAGCCGTTGTTCATTTACTAAAGGGCTTTCTCCGCATAACTTGCTGGATTGTAATCAGCAACTCATGAAATCCGGGCTGTCGCACCATGCGGCATTCCCTTACTTGCGTTCCCGCTGAAACCAACGCCGGAGCTTTGATTTTTCGGCCGGCATGGCATCGGGATCGGGGGGCTGGGCGGGCATGGCGACCGGAAGGGACTGCTGCCATCCACCGCCGAGCGCCTTGACGAGGGCGACACTGGCAATGAGCCGTTGTCCGGCCAATTGCTGGCCCGACCGCTCGAGGGCGAGGACGGTCCGGTTGGCCACGAGGACATCGACATACGGACTGGTGCCGGCTTTGTGCCGCGCCGCGGCAATCTCTGCGGCCCGCTGGGCATGGGCCACGGCCCGGCCCTGGGCGGCCTGCTGTTCCGACAGCCTCCGCAGCACCACGAGCTGACTCTCCACCTCCGCGAAAGCGATGAGCACGCTCTGCCGGTAGGCCGCGAGGGCTTCGTCATGTGCGGCCCGCGCCTGCTCAAGGTTCGCCCGGTTCCGCCCGCCCGCAAAGAGCGGCAGGGAAACACTCGGGCCAAACGACCACGCCCGGCTGATGCCATCGAACAGATTCCCGAAGTCCGTGCCCATGAATCCTCCATTCCCGGCAATCCGCACACTGGGATACAGGGCCATGGAAGCGACCCCGACCCGGGCGGCTGCGGCGGCGAGGGCCCGCTCGGCGCGGGCGATGTCCGGACGGCGCTCCAGGAGATCGCTGGGCACTCCGGGGGGCACTGCAGGCACATCCGGCAGACGCCTTGCGGCTTCCAGCCGGAACGAAGGAGCGGCCTCGCCGGCAAGGACGGCGAGCGCGTTCTCCAGCTGCTCGCGCTCGGACGCCAGCCCGGTCGCCTGCACGGCAGCCGCTTCCAGCTCGGCCATGGCCTGCTGTTCATCGAGTTCACTGCCCGTCCCAGCCTTCACGCGCGCCCGCACAATCGCCAGTTCCTCGCGCCATGCAGCCACGACCCGCTCGAGGGCTCCCGCTTCCTGCTCGAGCGCCCGCATGCGGAAGTAATTCTGCGCGGCCTCGGCCTGCACGGAAAGCAGGACACTCTCCATGGCCGCCGCGGCCGCCCCCGCCTCGGCCTGCGCCCCCGCGAACTGCTTCCGCACCCGACCCCACAGGTCGATCTCGTAACTGAAATCGACGGGCACATTCAGGTTCCATCCTTCGTAGCTCAGACCGAGCAGCGGGAAGGGCGATGCCATGTTCTCGGAGGTCCGCTGATAGAGGGCCGATGGCGTCAGATTGGCCTCGGGAAAGAAACGGCTGCGGGCCACCCGGGCCACGGCCCGGGCCTGATCAAACTTTGCCACGGCCTGCCGCAGCTGCTGATTCCCGGAACCCACCGCCCGCATCAGTCCATGCAGAATGGGATCGTCATAGAGGCGCCACCATTCCCCGCGCGGCAGATTCTCGAGCGGCTGCAGCGCACGCCACTGCACCGGTGTCTTCCACTGCGGCGGCGCCTCCGTCCGCGGCGCCGACGGCAGATCCCGCGTCTCCGCCCCCGCCAGCGTTCCCGCCAGCAGCATCCCTCCCATCATGGCTCTCAGCATTCGCTTCATGTCAGTCATGCATTCACAGGTTTCTCTGCGCCCGACACCACCCGGCGGCCCCGCGGCTTCATCAGCAGTACATAGAAAACAGGTGTCAGAAACAATCCGAGGAAGGTCACCCCGATCATTCCCGCAAATACCGCCGACCCCATGGCACGCCGCATTTCCGCCCCCGCCCCGGTCGACACCACCAGAGGATAAACCCCGGCAATGAAGGCAATCGAAGTCATCAGAATCGGCCGCAGCCGCAGACGGCAGGCTTCGAGCGCCGCTTCCACCACTCCCATGCCTTCGTGCTGCTTCTCCCGCGCAAACTCCACAATGAGAATGGAATTCTTGCAGGCCAGACCAATGAGCACAATGAACCCGATCTGCGTGAAGATATTGTTGTCGCCTCCGGTCAGCACCACGCCCACGAGCGCAAAGAGCAGGCACAGCGGCACGATCAGAATGATCGCCAGCGGCAGCCGCAGGCTTTCATACTGCGCCGCCAGCACCATGAAGACAAGGATCACGCACAATGGATAGATATAAACCGCGGTATTGCCCGCAATGATCTTCTGATAGACAATCTCGGTCCAGTCCAGCTCGAACCCGGCAGGCAGTACCCGCTTCGCGAGCGCCGCCACATTCTGCTCGGCATCCCCGGAACTGATGCCGGCCGCCGGAGCCCCGCTGAAATCCGCCGCAAGATAGCCATTGTAGTGCGTCACCCGCGATGGCCCGAAACTCTCCCGCACCCGCACGAGCGACCCCACCGGAACCATCTGCCCCGCCTCATTCCTCGTCCGCAGTCTCGTGATGTCGCCAGGATCATCCCGGAACGGGGCATCGGCCTGCGCCACCACCTGATACGTCCGACCGAACCGGTTGAAGTCGTTCACGTAAAGCGATCCCAGATTGATCTGGAGGGTCTCGAAGAGATTCTGCAGCGGCACCTTCTGAGCCTTCGCTTTTTCCCGGTCCACATCGGCTTCCAACTGGGGCACCTTGACCGTATAGCCACTGAAGGGCTGCTCGAACGAACCACTCTGCATGGCCGACCCGAGCAGCGCCTGAGTCGCCCCGTAGAGCGCATCGTACCCCGCATTGCCCCGGTCCGTCACCATCAGCTTGAATCCGCCAATCGCCCCGAG
>CAZSDE010000176.1:5352-7254 GCA_964605435.1 uncultured Akkermansia sp. | reverse complement strand
CTTCAACCGTCCGCGCAAACTGTACCCGCGTGTTGCCCGGGGAGGATCATGGGATGACAATCCGGAGGATCTCCGCGTGGCCGCACGCCGCGCTTCAGGAGAAGCATGGAAACAGCAGGATCCCCAGCTCCCCAAGAGCATCTGGTACCACACCAATGCCCAGTTCCTCGGCTTCCGGATCGTCCGCCCCCTCAAGGTGCCCAGCCCCGCCGACATGCACATGTACTGGAATCTCGGGACCGTGAACGAACAGAACTGAACCAGGCACCCGCCGGGCGCAGCCCCGTGGTCCCAATCCCCCCGCTTCCCATGACTGATTCACCCGGCTACCAGCGTCCGCTCCTGCGGCCCTTCCTCCGCCAGAATGGCCGGACCGTGATCGTTCCCATCGATCACGGCACCGCCATCCCCGTTCCGGAACTAGGTTCCACCGGTGCCCTCATCGAGGCCCTCAAACCCTTCGCTGATGGGTTCGTGGTCAACTACGGAGTCGCCCGCAGCTTCCGCCAGGAACTCGCCCGCCGCGGCGTGTGCCTGCGCACGGATGTCTACAAGCCCGCCCGGCCGGGCCAGCCTGACCACGGCGCATGGATGACCTACGGAGCGACGGAAGCGACCCGCTGCGGCGTGCACGGAGTCATGCACATGCTCTACACGCACCACCCGGATGAGGCCCGCATGTTCCGCGAATCCGCCCGGCTCATCAGCGAGTGCCACGCTGCCGGATTCGCCGTCATCACAGAAGCGCTTCCCTTCGGCATCGGCCGCCCCGCCGACTACACCCCCGAAAACATCGGGTTTGCGGTGCGCGCCGCGGCCGAACTGGGAGCCGATGTTGTCAAAACGGCGTGGCCCGGCAGCCGCGAGGCCTTCCAGAAAATCACGGCCGCTTCCTTTGTCCCTGTCATCGTTCTCGGTGGTTCCTCATCCTCGGAATCGGAAATCCTCCGCATGGTCGAGGATTCCATCGCAGCCGGCGGAGCCGGTGTCGCCATCGGACGCAACGTCTGGCAGCACCCCAACCCGGCCCTCATGCTCCGCCGAATCCAGGCCATCGTCCACCTCGGAGCCACCGCCGCCGACGCCGCCGCCCTTTCCGCCTAACCGATTCCGGATCCCATGGCGTTCGCTCCGGACCAGGCCTTCTCGCTCATCACAAAGGCATGGGAACAGGGTCGGCTCGCACACGCCTTCCTCATCTCGGGCGCAGAAGCCGCCGACCAGCGGCAACTGGCACTCCGCATGGCTTCGCTTGTCAATGGCTGGCCGGCCCTGACGGAACTGGACGAACTCCGGCAGCACGGAGCCATTGTCATTGAACCGGAGAGCAAAGTCCGACGGATCCGCGTTCAGCAGATGCGGGACGCCGAACACCGTCTCCGCCTGACCTCGGAAGGCACGTACAAGCTCTGTGTGGTCTCGGATGCCGACCGCATGGTTCCGGAGGCCGCCAACGCCTTCCTCAAGACGCTTGAGGAACCACCGGACGGTTCCCTCATTCTCCTGCTGAGCCGGGCACCGGACCAGTTGCTGGATACGATCCGTTCCCGCTGCGTCCGCATTCCCCTCTTCCGACCCGGGGCGGCCGGGCTCACGCTTTCGGAATCCGGGACCGCATGGGTTCAGCTCATGGCAGCATATTTTTCCTCGGGGAAACCCGACCGTCACCGCGCCATGGGTCTGCTCGCCGACTTCCAGGGCCTCCTCAGCGAAGCCCGCGCCGAGATCGAAAAGGCGCACAAGGACGCCTTCCGCGAGGAAGTCGAAACCTACGGCAAGACCACTGATGGAGCATGGCTCAAATCCCGTGAAGATTATTACGACGACCTCACGGAATCCACCTACCAGGAGCAGCGCAATTCCTTCCTCGAAAACCAAATCACAGACACCGAGAAGGCCAAG
>CAZSDE010000176.1:1208-5342 GCA_964605435.1 uncultured Akkermansia sp. | reverse complement strand
CTCTACCTCACGGTGCCGCACTACAACCTCCCCGCGCTGCGGGAACTCCTGCGCCGCCGCACCGGTCTGCCCGCCGCCGACCTCCCGGGCTTCGCGGCCTCCATGGAGGAAATCGCCAGCCGCCTGAGCAGCGACGACCTCTTCCGCCGCATCCACGCGGTCGACGAACTCCGCCGCAACCTCGCCACCACCGTCCGCGAACCCCTCGCCCTCGAAGTAGCCTTCCTCAAAGCCTTCGGCTGAGTTCGCCGCTTCTCCCGCTTGCCCGCGGCAAGGCACCGGATAACAGCCCCAGCCACCGTCTCACGGCTCCCTGTCCAATCCCAACCCCTTTTTCATTCACATGCGAATCGCACTCGATGCCATGGGAGGCGACTTCGCCCCGCAGCACATGATCGCCGGGGCCCAGCTCGCCATGGCTGAATTCGCCCGCATCGATACCCTCTTCCTCGTGGGCGATGAAACCCGGCTGAAGGCGGAAATGCAGTCGCTCGGCTTCCGCGACCCCCGCGTCGAAATCGTCCACTGCACGGAGGTCGTGGACATGCACGACAGTGCCGTCAAGGCCATCCGGCAGAAGAAGGACAGCTCGATTTCCGTGGCCACCGATCTGGTGAAGAAGGGATCGGCTCAGGCGGTGGTGAGTGCCGGCCACACGGGAGCGGCCGTGGCGGCGGCCACGGTGAAGCTGCGGACGCTGCGCGGCGTGGAACGGGCCGCCATCGGGACCCCGTTTCCCAATCTCCACGGCACCTGTCTGCTCATCGATGCCGGAGCAAGTGTCGACAGCCGCCCGCTCCACCTCTTCCAGCAGGCGGTCATGGGCAGTGTCTACATGCACCGGATGTTCGGCATTGCCCGCCCGGTGGTGGGCCTGATGAGCAACGGCGAAGAGGAAGGCAAAGGCAACGAGGTCACGCGCGAAGTCTTCGAAATGCTCCGCGCCACCCCCGGAATCAATTTCCGAGGCAACATCGAAGGACGCGATCTCGCCAATGCGGAAGTTCACGTCGCGGTCTGCGACGGCTTCGTCGGCAATATCCTGCTCAAGGGATCAGAAGGGATCGCCAAGGCCATCATGCACCTTCTCAAGGATGCCTTCACGGCGTCGCTGCCGCGCAAGATCCTCGCAGGACTTCTCAAGCCAGCCATGAAGAAGGCGCTCCACCAGATGAACTACGAGAACTACGGTGGATCACCGCTCCTCGGCATCAATGGCGTCAGTATCATCGCCCATGGTTCCTCAAGCCCACTGGCCATGAAGAACGCCATCCGCGTGGCCATGGAAAACGTGCAGAACGCCGTCAGCGCCAGCATCGAGGAACAGATCGAACACTGCCGCCCGGTCACCTCCGCAAACCCCTGACGGGGCTGGCCTCGCGCATGGATCCACCCATCAAGGCGGATCGCGAAAACCTTGACCGATCCTGACGGGGCGTCCACCCTTGCGGGATGAAGCCGTCCGTTTCTCATGGTTCCCCGCGCAGCCGCCGCGAATGGCTGCGCGCGGGCGGACTCAGCGCACTCGGGCTCAGTCTGCCTAGCCTGCTCGCAGCCCCAGCCCGGGCCATCACTCCTTCCGGCAAGGGTGCGTCATTCGGACGGGCGAAATCCTGCATCATTCTCTTTCTGAGCGGCGGCCCCCCACAGCACGAAACCTTCGATCCGAAACCGGAGGCACCGGCGGACATCCGCAATGGATTCCGGTCCATCCGGACCAGCGTCCCGGGCATGCATTTCTGCGAAACCCTGCCGCACACAGCGGGCATCGCCCATCACCTCGCGGTCATCCGCAGCATGTGCACGGACATCCATTCGCACAGCACCAGCGGGGCCTACATGCTCACGGGATACGAACCCCTCAGCAAAGCCGAGAACGTGCCGCCCAGTCCGGACGACTGGCCGAGCCTCGCCGCAGCCATCGGTGCCCTCAAGCCCAGCACCACGTCCCCGCTTTCGGCGGTCGCCTTGCCCGACGAAATCTACAACGACGGCCACATCGTCTGGCCGGGTCAGAACGGGGGCTTCATGGGATCCCCATGGCATCCCACCCTCATGAAGTGCGACCCCTCGCAGCTTCCCATGCGCATCGAGGGACTCACCCTCGAGGAAAGTCTCACCAGTGTCCGCCTCGCGGAGCGGTTCGACCTTCTCCAGCAGATGGATGCCCATTTCTCCGGCAGTATCCGCAGCGGAGCGGTCACGGAACTCTCGGGCATGCAGCAGCGCGCCTTCGACCTCCTCCACGCGGAATCAAGCCGCGCTGCCTTCTCTCTGGAAAAGGAACCCGCCGCCCTGCGCGAGGCCTACGGCAGCCACAAGTTCGGCCAGAGTGTCCTCCTTGCCCGGCGGCTCATCGAAGCCGGAACCCGGCTGGTCCAGGTCAACTGGCCCCGCGAGGGAGACAATGAAGTGAAGGGGAGTCCGCTCTGGGACACCCACGCCGGCAATGCCTCCCGCGTGCGCGACGTCCTCTGCCCGCAGTTCGACCGCACCTTCGCCACTCTCGTGAGCGATCTCCACCAACGCGGCCTGCTCGACGAAACCCTCGTCGTTGCCATGGGCGAATTCGGACGCACCCCGCGTCACAATGCCAATGGCGGACGCGACCACTGGGGCTCGGTCTTCTCCATCGCAATGGCCGGAGCAGGCATCGGCGGCGGCCAGCTCATCGGAGCGAGCGACCGCATCGGTGCCACTCCAGAGGACCGCCCCGTCCGCCCCCCTGATCTCGCAGCCACCATTTTCCACCTGCTCGGCATCGACCCAGGCGGAGAATTCCTCGACGGACTCCAGCGTCCCCGCCGCCTCACGGCCAGCGGAGTCCCACTGCGCGAACTGGTCGGCGCATGAATTTCCGTTCCCTCCTCGCCTGCTGTTTTCCTAGCCTGCCGGTCGCGGCACCCGCGGGCGATCTTGTCCTCGGTTCCTTTTCCGACGAAACCGCCGCCCCGCACGGCCGGGGGAATCTCTACGCACCCTGCCTTGTCCCGCACGCAGGGGAAGTCCTCCTCTACTTCGGAGCCCAGGGCCGGGACGGACACGACCGCATCTTCCTCGCCACGTCCCCGGACGGCAGGACATGGAAGCCGCAGGGCGTGGTCTTCGCCCCGCCAGGTGTCAATCACGTCAACGATCCTTCCGTGGTGTCTGTCTCCGGAACGCTGCACCTCTTCTACACGGTGGCCGGTCAGGGAGTGACCGATGCCATCGGCCGCGCCACGTCTCAGGATGGCCGCACATGGACCGACCACGGCGTGGTGCTGCGCCCGTCGCCGCCGCCGGCATGGGATTCCCTGCTGGTCGGACGCCCGTCAGTGCTCCATGACGGCCGGAAATTCCATCTGTGGTACGACGGACGCCGCGACCTCCCACCAGGAGCGCCCGACCCCACAGCCCCGCAATCTCCGGCGTCGCGCCGCGCCGTCGGCTACGCCACGTCCAGCGACGGCATCGTCTGGCAGCGCCAGCCGGAACCAGTCTTCGGAGAGGATGCCGGCGGAGTCGATGTCACCCGCACCAGCACAGGATGGTTCATGGTTTACGAATCGCGCGAGGGTACCCGCTGCGCCAGCAGCAAAGACGGTCTCGTCTGGAAATCCGGGGGATTGCTCGCAGCCATCAGGCCGGACGACCCCGCCGAAACCCACGGACACGTCACACCCTTCCTGTGGAATCACGGCGGAAAACTCACCCTGTACTACGGAGCCGCAGCGTCGCCCCACTGGAATCAGAATACCATCCGGAGGATCACCATCCCCCGCTTGCCCTAGCAGCGACTCATTCCGCCGGAAACTTCAGCTGCTGCAGAAAATGATGCAGTGCCTGCTTCCATTCGGCAGCGTCATGCCCGCCATCGGTCACATGCCAGACATGCGGAATGCCCGCCTTTCTGAGGTGGCGGTCGACACCCTGACTGATCCCGAACAATCCGTCGCGCGTGCCGCACGACAGCCAGATGAGCCGGAACTTCCCGGCCGCCGCGGTGTCCTTGCACAACTCACCGGGCGGACGCGTGTTGGGAGCCGAGGAGAACCCGCCGACCCATGCGAAGCGATCGGGATTTCCGAGCCCGAAATTGAGGGCCTGCCCTCCACCCATGCTCAATCCCGCGATGGCACACTGGTCGGCGCC
>CAZSDE010000176.1:0-1198 GCA_964605435.1 uncultured Akkermansia sp. | reverse complement strand
TGACATCGTTGAGAAGGTCCTTCTCAAAAACCGCAAAGGCCGGCGCGTGCTGCATGACATTGCCCACAGGCCGGTCATCCTTCTGGGCACGCCCATTCGGCATCACCAGCAGCATCGGCTGCGCCTTGCCATCAGCGATGAGATTCTCCAGCAGCATATCGGGCTGGGCAAACCGGATCCATTCGCCCTCGTCTCCCCCAATCCCATGCAGGAGATACAAAACCGGATACCGGCGTTCCCCATCGTAGCCTGGCGGCGTGTAGACATTCATCTTCCGCTTCGTGCCCACTGTCTTCGAGTCGTATTCGACGAGTTCCATCTTCCCGCGCGGAACTCCCTCGCGGCGCCGGTCCCAGCCATCCACCGGGCGCGCAAAGGCCGGGCGGTCTTCCTCGCCCACCACCGCCGGAGCCCGCCCCGGCCGGCCACCCTGCCTCCCCGGCGGCTTTTCATCCGCCCCCCAGCTGGAACCGGGAAACAGCATGGCAGGCAGGAGCAGGACCGCAGCAGGAATCAGAAAACGTCGCATGATGGTATCGGAGGTTTCCTTTACTCTTCCAAGCCCCCGGCCCCTCGGACAACGGAATCAATCGTTCCGCAGATCATCATTCAGCGGCTCGCCCTGCTGCCACCCGAAGCCGGAATCGGTTTCGATTCCACAGGCGGGATCGGCCCAGTGCGCCCCGGCAGCGGAGCATCGGCAGCCACGGCCGCCCGGTACTCGGCAAGCGCCCGGAAATAATCGGCCACCGCCTCCACTTCGGAGAGCCTCGCTTCAAAGGTCCGCTGCTCCCGGATCTGCAGTGCCAGAAGGTCGGACGCGCCTTCCTGAAACCGGAAGCGCTCCGCTTCCTCAAGCTTCCCAGCCAGTTCCACATTCCTCCTGTTCTGGGAAATCTGGGCCATGGCTGCCTCCATCGCAGAAAAGGCGTCCTGCACCTCGGCCACAATGCGGTCCCGGGCAAACTGCGCTTCCTGGCGCAGCCGGTCCATCTGGGCCGCGGCCACTTCCAGCCGACCCTTCGCCTCGTTCCGACCCAGTGGCACCTTCAGCTCGATCCCGGCCTGCAGTTCCGTCCGCTCAAGATCCTTGTACGGTCCATCGCCGAACTCGCGCGCCGCACTCAGCCCGAGATCCAGATTCGGCAGCAGATTGTTGCGCGCCAGCCGCTCGTCGACCGACACCTTCTCCATCATC
>CAZSDE010000175.1:0-7261 GCA_964605435.1 uncultured Akkermansia sp. | reverse complement strand
GCCCACGAGAGGTCCGTGCAGAGGCGTCCGATTGATTTGTCAGCCACCTGGAAGCCGAAGGCGACGCCATCGATGAGCGGGGCGGCCGCGGTCGTTCCCGAGTGCAGGTAGACAGCGTCGCCATCGCGGTCGAGTCCGAAACCCGCCTGATCGAGCCGGAGGACGAGGTATCCTCCCGCGGGGATGACCGTGCCGGCCGGGAAGATGTAGCGGGGGTTGCCACCGGATGCGAGGGGACGTTCCGAGAGCGACCAACCCTCCATGCTGACCGGGTTGCTGCCGAGGTTGCGGAATTCCATGACATCCGGCCGCTGCAGTCCCTGCGGCCATGCGTTGACATTCTCCGCGAGGATTTCGTTGATGACGACCGGTTGGGCGGTGGCGCGCACCGTAAACGTCCGCGAGGCTGTAGGCACCGTCTGCCAGACGCCGGCATCCGTGCGGCCGAGCACCGTGACCTGGTGCGGCCCTTCCGCGAGCCCCGTGAGCGTCAGCGGTGCGCTGATGGGAGTTTCCGCGGACAGCGGACCGCCATCGAGCGAGAACCGGTAGCTCGTATAGCCCCAGTTGAATGCAGGAGCCGTGCCTGCGATGAAGGAACCTCCTGGGCCCACCGCGAGCGTGACGGATTCACCAGTGACCGGCACAGGAGGTTCACCCCCGATGGCAATCCCGTCCTTCTGGAGCCCACCACGGTTGCCGCCGAACATGCCGGTGCAAAGCGCCGGCGAGAGTGGACCGGGCACGAAAGCCGACTGGATGGCCGAAGCGGCCACCCTTCCCTGCTCGGCCGTTCCCGCCGTGAGCGTGGCCGGAGGCACGAGGCTGGACGTTCCCAGGCGCGACGAGGTGAAGAAATTGCCGGTGCCTGGTCCGGTCCATGCGAGGCCGGCCGGGAGGAGATTTCCATCCATGCGGACCGTCAGGCTCGCTGGATTGTAATTCGTGATGAGCGCGGGGCAGTCATCGATGATGTTGTCCGCGATATAGGCCCCCTGCCCTGCGGAGAGCGGCGAAAGCGGCATCCCGGAATCTGCGAAGCTGAAGGCAGCGATCCCGGTGCCGGATCCGTAGGACCGGCTAACCCGGAAGACCGTGTTCGAGACAAAGCTGAAGCGGTTGCGGTTCCGCGCGAGGACAGCGTGATCGACATCGTAGAACAGATTATTGAGGATGGTCCATTCCGAGACCTCCGTGCCGTCTTCACCCCCGCCAATCGCATTCGCCGTGTCGGCCGGGTCGCTCCGGCGGGTGTCCTGGTGCACTCCGAAGAAGACGTTGTTCTCGACCCATGCATCGGTGGAATTGAGTTCAAGACACTCATCCGTCGATCCATCGAAGGTATTGCCGATGACCTGAAGGATGGCCGCTGGGCGGTTGCCGCCGGTGAAGGAAATCGTGTCGCCCGTGCCCCATGAATGCCCGAAGTAGTTGCGGCGGAAGATGGCGTAGCCCGCAGCAGGCGGACCATTGCGGCCCACGATGAGCGGCGGAGCTGTCGTCGTGTTCAAGGTGCCGGGATAGCTTGGGAAAGTGGAATTGGAAACGAGGAAGGAACTGCTGTCCGTGTGGAGGTAGGTCACCGCGGGCGAGTTGCCCCATGCGAGGCTGTCGAGAATGACACTGCCGCTGAGGACATGGCATTTCGCCGTGATGCCGTTCTGGGCCGTGCCCGCCGCATTTTCGATGTCGGCAAAGGTGATGCGGCTTTCGAGGGTAGCATTGCGGAAGACGATGCCGCCCCATGGACTGGTCGCTCCGGGAGCCGACGAGAAGCGGATGCGGTTGGCCTCCGTGCCCTGGGCCACCAATCGGCCGGTACCCGTCACTTCGATGCTGGCGCCTGGTTCCATGAAGACACTGGCACCCGCCCCGATGGTGAGCGTGACCCCGCTCGGGACGGTGAGAGTGCCGCTGACCACCCACGGCCCACCCGTGGCGATCCATGTTTCGCTGGCCGCCAGCGTTCCTGTTTTCTGAGCCACGCTGCCGTCGTCGAACCAGATTTCGAGCACCTGAGTATCAATGACCGCATCACCTGCGCCGAGCGCGCGGATGGTGAGGCGGTTGATGCCCGGACGGAGAGTGAAAGCCGTGCCGGCTGACCATGGGGCCAGTCCACTGCCGCCCTCCCCGTCACCCGAGGCGCTGCCACCGCCTGTGTCGTTGTAGTTGTCCGGGAGGATATCCACATTGTTGATGCGGACCTTGCGGACACGGCTGGAATCGACTGTCCCCGAGAGCCCGCTGTTGTTCGCGGCAGTTGCTCTCGGAAATCCATTCTGAACGGGGAGACTTGTGGTGACGGTGAGCGGAGCCGGCGGATCGAAGCTGGCGCTGTAGCCAAGCACCGTGCGGAGAATGTGATCGCGGCGGGACTGATTGAACGTGCGGATGGCATCGCGGGCAGATGTGCTGACGCCACCGGCCGGACCTCCCCAGTTGCCGAGGGCATTCTCCACAGCCGCATTGAAGCGGGCGGGCAGGAACACTGTGTTCAGCAGATCGACCAGCTGTGCCTTGTAGCGCTGATTCGCTTCCGGGATGGTGAACATGGGAGCGAGGGCCGGAATCCGTTCGCCGCTCGTGCTGAAATTCCCTGTCACCTGGTAGACCGTGGCGGTGGGATTGGTCGGATCGAGTGAACTCGTATTGCCGCCGAGTCCCCAGACGGTATCGAAATCGTGAGCCAGGGGAATGAAGCGTGGGTCGACGATGCCGCGGTAAAGTCCGTAGTCATCGTTGCTGCCATTGGAGAGGTTGGTCTCGTTATGATTGACGATGGCCTGGAACGCACACCAGCGGAGCCAGTATTCGAGATTCACGACTGCCTCCATCTGGGGAACGGTGGGAGCGGTGGAACCTGCGAAGGTCCGCATGAGGGTATTCAGATCGGTCCAGTCGTTGAGGCCTTCATTCGACTGCTTGATCCAGCCGTCGCTGATGTAGCCGTTGGCGTTGGGGACGCCGGGCGAGCTTTCGCGGACGGTGAAATTCTGGTGCGGGCGGACCTTTTTGTAGAGGTTGCCATCGTCGTCGAGCGGGCGGCGGTAGTTGAGGTATTCGCCGCCGGCTGGCTGGAGGTGAATGAAGTAGCCGAAGCTGTGCTGCTGGTTGTTGCTGGCACGGTTGGTGCCATTGAGGCGGACCTGGACTGGCCACGAGCGTTCGTGGATCAGTCCGGCGGCGTCCATGAGGGTGCTGGCGAGATGCCCGAGGTGCGGGTGCCAGACGTTGAGGTTCATTTCCGTGTCGCCATTCCAGTCATTGTCCTTGGGGATATTGAGTCTCCAGTTGTTGACGGAATTGCCGCGCGAGCCGGCTCCGCGGACCCGGAGGCCGCAGCGGTAGCGGATTTCGATTTCATTGCCCTGTTTGGTGATGAGGGTGACATTGATCTGGGCGTCGCTGTTCCGGTTCCAGTCGCCAGACATGAAGAGGTCGGTATCGGCAGTCGCACCGGCGAGCCGGTAGATAGGGTAGTTGCTGTTCCAGACTTCCTCATCGACGCGGTAGAAGGCATTGGCTGCCTGCACGAGCGTGCCACCGAGGTTGCGGCCGGGCGGGGGCCACGTGCGACCGAGTCCGGCGGTATCGATGGCGGAAACGTAGAATTCAACGGAACTGCCCAACGCCTGGGGAGGAATGACCGCTCCAAAGACACCGTCCCCCGCATTGCCATCGCCAGCCGTTCCCAGATCGGACATGGCAAGCTGGGCGAAGGCACCTGGTGTGGCCGTGGACACCCGCCAGAACAGGAAAACCTGGAGTGGGTCGGGAGCGTCGTCCCGGACGCGGGCCGTCACCGTGACCGCCTGGGTGGACGACGGGATGGCCGGACTGTGCATGACCTGGTCGATGAGCGGGGCGGTGGCCGCCGAGCGCACGCTGTTGGGCTGACCGGGTGTGGGATTGCCCTGGGAAGCAGCCCAGTTGGCTCCCACTTTGCTGGAGACGGCAGGATTGATGAGTTCGAGGGACGATCCTCCTCCATCGTGACGTGCGAACCAGTTCCATCCTGTTTCGCTGCTGAGCGTTTCCTCGCGCCGTTCTGCCCAGTCGCCTTCGTCCGCGTAGGTGACTTCGCTGACGGGAGCACCCGAGGCCGTCACGAGCCGGACGCGTTCGCCGCCATTGCTCAGTTCGCCGGTCCATCCACCGCGCAGGAGAGGAACGCTCCCGTAGGCGGCCGAGAAGGCGGTGGGATTGGCAGCAATCACAAGGAATCCGGATCCCGGAATGACCGTGCCGTCGGGAATCGTGAAGCTGATGCCGGCATCGATCTTCCAGCCGGAGACGTCGAGTCCACCGGGGTTGCCATTGAAGATTTCGAGGAATTCCTCGGCTGGGTTCAGCGTGGCCGGGCTGTACATGATTTCATTGATGACGACCTTGGCCAGATCGATGCCGACGGAGATCGTGGCGGTGGCTAAGGCAGATGTCAGTTCGCCGTCGCTGGCGCGGTACGTGAAGCGGTCGATGCCTGAGAAGCCGGGATTCGGCTGGTAGGTGAAGCTTCCGTCGGGGGCGAGGGTGAGGGTACCGTTGGCGGTCGTATCGACGATGATGGCGGTGAGCGTCTGGCCATCGACATCGGTATCATTGCGGAGGACGCCATCGGCGCCTGAGATCGCGAGGAAGGTATCGAGACCGGTGCCGAAGCTATCGTTCGTGGCGACCGGCGCATCATTCACCGGAGCGATGGTGAGCGTAACGTTGGTGGTGGATGCCGAATCGCGCAGACCATCGTTGGCACGGTAGGTGAACGAATCGACTCCATTGCTGTCGGCTCTGGGAGTATAGAGGAACGAACCGTTGGCCTGGAGTGCGAGGGATCCCTTCGATGGTGGGGTGACCAGCGAAGCCGTGAGCGGATCGTTGTCGGGATCCGTGTCATTGGCGAGCACACCGGGAGCACTGATGGAAAGCGGGATGTCTTCCGTGCCCTCGTAACTGTCCGGATTCGGGACCGGACGCCCATTGAAGCGCAGCGTCACGGTCACCGGGGCGGATTGAGCAATGCCATCGCTGGCGCGGTACTGGAACGTGATGTTTCCGGTGAAGGCTCCGGGAGGCACAAAGGAGAACGATCCGTCCGTGTTGAGAGTCAGCGTGCCGGCAGCCGGCGGGGAGACGAGCACGGCCGTGAGGATGGTGCCGGCATCTGCGTCCGTGTCATTGGCGAGAATCCCGGGGGCTGAAACATCAAGCCGCGTGCCCGGATCGCCCGCGAAGGCATCCGCGACGGCCACGGGGGCATCATTGACATTGTTGACCGTGATGGTGACGGACACGGCCGTGGACTGGCCGCCGTCGTCCCTTGCCGAGTAGGTAAAGACATCGGTTCCGGCGAAATCCGGGTTCGGGACATAGCGGAACGACCCATCTGGACGGAGTGTCAGGTTTCCGCTGACTGGTCCCGTGACAAGGACGGCTGTGAAGAGGTCGCCGTCCGCATCTGAATCGTTGGCCAGCACGCCGGTGGCGGCGGGCACATCAAGGGCAACGTCTTCCGTGGCGGTGTAGGCATCGGCGACTGCGCGGGGCCGCACATTTGGTCCGGGAACCACGTTGATGGCGACGGTGGCCGATCCGGAATTCAGGCCTCGGTTATCCTGAGCAATGTAGGTAAAGGTATCTGTACCGAGGAATCCATTATTGGGAGTGTAGGTGAAGGTTCCGTCGGGATTGATGCTGATGCTGCCGTTCGCGGGATTGGTGTGCGAGAGGATGCGGAGCACGGTGCCGGCGTCGGCATCCGTGTCATTGGCGAGCAGGCTGGCGGCCACCGAACGGGTAAGCCGGAGCCGCAGATTGAAGCTGATGTCCGAACTGGTGGGCAGGTTCTGATGGATTTCCGTGGCGAATGTGTTCTCACCGGCCCGCAGGGATGCGAGGGGAACCGTGAAGTTGGAAGTCGCGTTATTCGACGAATTCGAGCAGTAGAAATCGAAGGCCGGATTCGGATTGTCTGCGACCGCGGGCATGGTCGGCGTGCGGCCCAGTTCGCTGCCGTTGAGGAAGACGATACCACCGTCGTCGTAGACGAGGGAGACCTCCGCAGCCGTCACGTTGTACAGTTCACTGATGGTGAAAGTCCGGCGGAAATAGGTGGTCGCGAACCGGTTGCTCTCTCCTGTCTGGTAGCCGGGCGTGGGGTTGTCCTCCACGACGGTGACTTCGTCGCCGTTGCCGTAGCCGAGTTCCGCGCCGCCCGATTTCCACGTGGCGTCGTCGAATTCCGGGGCGCGCCATGCCGTTCCCTGGTCCGATCCGTTGTCGAGGTACTTCCAGATGCTGGAGACGGTGCTGGAGCCGTAGGGAACCACATCGTCGGTAACCGTACCTGTGGTGAGGGCGGTAACCGTTAGAGGGGTGTTGCGAGGGGTGCTGTAGACATCGTTGACGGCGGTGGGCGGGGAACCGAGACCGACCACATCGATGCGGACAGTGACGTCCTGCGAAGTGGCCGAACCATCGCTGCAGCGGTAGATGAAGCTGGCCTGTCCAGCGAAGGCGGAAGCGGGCGTGAAAGTGAACGAGCCATCCGGGCGGAGCACCAGCGTGCCCTGCTGGGCGGTCACATTGGTGACAAGCTGGGCCACGAGTTCCGAGCGGTCATTATCGACGTCGGTATCATTGCGGAGCACGCCATCCGCGGCGCTCACATTGAGGGTCTGCTGCTGATTGGTGGTGTAGTTGTCCGGGGCGGCGATGGGAGCATCGTTGACCGGGCTGACGATGAGTTCGACGGTCGCCGTGTTCGACGGAGCCGGATCCGTGGCATCGAAGGCGCGGTACGTGAACGACTGGGTACCGAAGTAATTGGCGGGTGGGCTATAGGAGAAGTTGCCGCTGGGGTCGAGGATGAGGGAACCGAGGGAAGGACCGCTCACCAGTTCCGCGCGCACCGGGTTGCCGGTATCATTCGCGAGGATTCCAGTGCCGCTGGAAAGGGTCGTGATGCTGACATTATCGACGAACGCGATGCCCCATTCTGAATTGACGGTGGTTTTGTTGGTGTAGCCACCGAGGACGAGAGTGTGGGAACCGGCAGGGAGGTTGACATCGTAGGTTTGCCGGGTCCACGGGGTATTGAGGTCGGGATCACCGTTCCCGGTTCCGAAGAGCTGGCCGATGAATCGGCCCTGCGTCACATTGATGTCGCCGTACCGGGTGCCATTCAGGCTCATGGCGAAGGCGGAAAATTCGTCCGGTTCAAGACCGCCGCGGGTCCCGATGCGCCAGTCAAAGGCGATGC
>CAZSDE010000174.1:3362-7291 GCA_964605435.1 uncultured Akkermansia sp. | reverse complement strand
TTCGAAATCGCGGACGACATCGTCGGGCAGGTACTCGGCCCAGAGATAGATGTTAAGGACATTGGCATCGTTCCGGCGGGCGCACGATGCCATGGCAGCCGCGGCAAGAGGAAGGAACTGACGGCGGGAAAGTCGGACGGACATGATTCCCATGGTGCGTGCCGGGCCACCTTTCTGCAAGCCTCGCCTCGGCGGAATTCCGCTGGCGCCGTCCGGTAATCCACGGCAAGCGGATCGCATGTCCAGTTCCGATGCGTTCCTTGCCACTGCCCTCGATGCCGCCCGCCAGGCCGGTGCCCTCCTCCGCGCCAATTTCGGCGGCGTCCTCGGCGTCAACGAACTCAAGCAATACGACATCAAGCTGGAACTCGATGTCCGCAGCCAGGAACTGATCACAGCCATCATCCTCCGCAGCTTCCCGGACCACGCCATCTACGGGGAGGAAGGCCTCGGCGGCAATCAGGCCAGCGATCACCAATGGATCGTCGATCCCATCGACGGCACCGTGAATTATTTCTACGGCATCCCCCACTTCTGCGTGAGCATCGCCCTGCGCGTCGCCGGAGAAATCATCCTCGGCGTCATCTACGACCCCATGCAGGACGAAATGTTCGTCGGGCGCAAAGGACACGCTCCGGAACTCAATGGCCAACCCATGCAGGTGAGCGGTCGCCGTGAACTGTCGGACGCCATGATCACAGTCGGCTTCTCCAAGAACCGCGAATCCATCGACGCTGGCCTCCAGCGCTTCAAGGAACTCCTCTTCAAGGTCCGCAAAACCCGCATGCTCGGCAGCGCCGCCCTCGGCATGGCCTATGTCGCCGCGGGCCGACTCGATGCCTATCTCGAGGAAGTCATCAGCCTCTGGGACGTCGCCGCAGGCATCATTCTCGTGGAAACCGCCGGTGGCCGCGCCCGCCTCTTCGAAAAGGATGCCGCCGCCGAAAAGTATTCCATGTGCTGCACCAATGGCCACCTTCCCCTCGCATGGGTCGAGGAGGAAATGGCAGGCAGCAAGGCCAACGGCTGATCCAGACAAACCCTCTTCCGTTCTCACCACCATGACCCGCACCGGCATCGGCTACGACGTGCATCGGCTTGTCGCTGGACGGCCTCTTATCCTCGGTGGCGTGGAGATTCCCAACGACCGCGGACTGGATGGTCACAGCGACGCGGATGTGCTCTGCCACGCCATTGCCGACGCCCTGCTCGGTGCCGCCGCCCTCCCGGATATCGGTCACTACTTCCCGCCCTCGGACGAAAGCATCCGCGGCATCAGCAGCCTCGAGATTCTCCGCCGTGTTGCGGCCATTCTCCGCGAAAAAGGAGCCGTCCTCCACAACATCGACAGCACTCTCGTCGCAGAACGGCCGAAAATCCTTCCCCACGTCCCCCTCATGAAGGAACGCATCGGCGAAGCCCTCGGTCTCCCCGTCACAAGGGTCGGCATCAAGGCGACCACCAATGAAGGCATGGGCTTTCCGGGCCGCGGTGAAGGCATGTGTGCCATGGCGGTGGCCTGTCTCGATCTTCCGCTCATGGACTGATCCCGCTCCGGCATCGCGGCCTTGCCGTTGCTGGCATCCCGGCCCGACGCTCGCCGCCATGCAGCTGGCCCTCTCCGTTCTCTTCGGTGTCCTGACCCTGTCTTCCGCCGCAGCCGATCCCCTGCCGGGCACGGATCCGCTCCCGCCACGCGAAAACACGGCAGCCGCCATGGTCGGCGGCATCCACCGCTTCCTCGACCGGCATACAGCCACCACCACAGCAGACTGCGAAGCGGATTGGCGCGCTCACGCCGAGGAACCGGACTATGCCGCCACCAAGCGCGCAACCCTCCGCCGCCAGCTCGGCCTCACGGACACGCGCACGGGCGGCCCCATCACGAGAGGACAGCAAATCGGTTCGCTCGGCCCGATCCCGGTGCACGCGGCTTCATGGCCGGTCTTCCGCAGCCTTCACGCAGAAGGCCTCATGTCCGGAAATGGCACGGATGCCGTCATCATCCTCCCGGACTGCGGGGTCTCTGCGGAACAATCGTTCGGCCTCGCCCCGGGCCTGCCCTCGGATCATGAGGACGCCCACCTGCTCGCAGCTCTCCCGCTGCGCATCCTCGTCATGCCGCGACTCGACCGCCGCAGCGCAGCGCCCATGCCGCTCGGCCGCCGCACGGCGTTCAGTCAGCGCGAAGTCCTCTGGCGCGCCGCTTTCCAGATGGGCCGCACGGTCCCGGGCTACGAAATCCAGATGCTGCTGGCCGCCGCCGACGCCCTCCGTGCCGATGGCGTGCAGCGCATTGCCCTGCTCGGTTCGGGCGAAGGCGCATGGATCGCACTGCTCGCCGCCGCCGTTGAGCCACGCTTCTCCCACATCGTCGCCGACGGTGCCTTCGGCCCAGCCTCCCAGCAATGGCAATGGCCCATCGACCGCACGGTCTTCGGCTTCCAGAAGGAATTCACCACGGCTGCGCTCGCAGCCCTCATCGCCCCGCAGCCGCTCTTCATCGCCCATCAGCGCTGGCCGGAGGTTTCGCTCAAGGATACCGCCGGGGGAGCCCCGGGACTGATCTCCAAGCCCGGGAACGATGAGATCGCGGCGGAATGGCAGATGCTCCGCAAACTCGCCGGCCCGCTGGCGGATTCGCTCCACACCATTCCTCCATCCCGGCCTCCCGCCGCAGAACTCGCCGCTGCCCTCGGCTACGCATCCTTGCCACCAGCCCCGGAACCTGCGGCCGCGGTGCCCGCCGTTCCCTCCAGCGACCCTTCCAGCCAGCAGGATCGGCTCTTCTCGGCCCTGCTCGAGGACACTCAGCAGCTCATGCGCACATCGCCGCAAAGCCGCGCCGACTACTGGAAACAGGCGGATTTCACGACCGCGGATCGCTTCACGGCATCAGCCGCGGCCTACCGCTCCGCATTCTGGAACGACATCGTGGGCTTCCTCCCGCCAGCCACCGTACCACCCCGACCCCGCAGCCGCCGCCTCCTCGAAACTCCGCAGTTCACTTCATGGGAAATCGAACTCGAAGTCTACCCGGACGTCTTCGCCGCAGGTACATTCCTCATTCCCACAAACCTCAAGTCGGGCGAATCCCGCCCGGTCGTGGTCTGCCAGCACGGTCTCGAAGGCCAGCCGGCCGACGTCGCCGACCCCGCAAGGGACCACCCGGCCTACCATGCCTTCGCGGCCCGGCTCGCCGCAAAGGGCTACCTCGTGTTTGCCCCGCAGAATCCCTACACGGGTGGCACCGAATTCCGCCAGCTCTGCCGCAAGGCATGGCCCCTCGGACTCTCGCTCTGGAGCTTCATCGTACGGCAGCACGAAACCATCCTCGCATGGCTCCAGCAGCAGCCACATGCCGATCCGCAGCGCATCGCCTTCTACGGCCTCAGCTACGGCGGCAAAACCGCCATGCGCATCCCCGCCCTCCTCCCTGGCTACTGCCTCAGCATCTGCTCAGCCGACTACAACGAATGGATCTGGAAAACCACCGACGCTTCCTCACCCTTCTCGTACCTCCATACCAGAGAATACGACATGGCAGAATGGAACCTCGGCCATACCTTCAATTACGCCGAACTCAGCTGGCTCATTTTCCCCAGACCATTCATGGTCGAACGAGGCCACGACGATAACGTCAGCTGCGACGAATGGGTCGCCTACGAATACGCCCGCACCCGGCGCCACTACTCACGGCTCGGTCTCGCCAGCCGCACCGAAATCGAGTTCTTCAACGGACCCCACACCATCCACGGTGTCGGCACATTCCGGTTCCTCGACCGCTTCCTCTCCCCCTGATCCCATTCCCGGGAAACCTCTGGCAGGATCCGGCCCGGCGGCGCGGCAAGGCACTTTTCCATCAGGCAGGGCACCAACCAGGGTGATATTGGCCGAAACCTCCCACTGCCATGCCGCGAAGCCTTCTG
>CAZSDE010000174.1:0-3352 GCA_964605435.1 uncultured Akkermansia sp. | reverse complement strand
AGCCCGCCACCCATCGACCCCCCAACCACTGTTCCGCCCAAGGCAAAACCAGGATGCGATGCCGGACAAGGTTTTCCAGAGTCGCTCAGGAAGCCGAAGGCATGTACTGCTTCAGCAGAGCCCGCTCACCTGACCGCAGTGCCCGTTTTCCAATCCGGCCCCGCGCCACTTCAGCCTCGGCCTGACGATTCCCCGCCGACAGCACGGCCGCCTGCACCACCAGCCAGCCCACCGGGCATTCGCCTTCCGCCGGAATCACGCCCTCAAGGATCTGCTGCGCCGCAGGCTGCCTACCTCTCCGCAGCTCCGCCAGCGCTGCCGTCACCTTCCACCATGCATCCGGAGCCACCCAGGTTCCCATTCGCTCCGCCAACCCATAGTCGGCGGCCTCCACTTCACCAGCCAGCAGCTTCAGATACAGAAGTTCACTCCGGAATCCATCTGCCTGCGGCCAGACCGCCAGCACCGACTCAAGGGCCTTCCGGTGCTCCGCTTCCTGCTCAGGCCTTGTCCGCAGCACCCGGATGCGCTCCACCCGTGCCAGCATCCCCACCGCCGCATCATTCTCCGCAACCCTAAGAAACAGATCCGCAGGAATCCAGTCCCCCCGCTTCGCCATTTCACGCCCAGCCTCCAGCAGTTGCGCCCGCGTGGCCTCCCTCCGCGCGGCTTCCTGCACCTCGCCCGCCGCCGCAGCGGCCCTGCCCATTGCCTGCCCACCGCCCGCCAGAACCGCCTCACCCGACTCCGCACGGTAAACATAAAGCGCCCGCACCACCGCCGGCAGCACATGAGGCTCAGCGACCGCTGCCGTGCGCACACTCGGATACCGCTCCAGCGCCAGCAGCGACTCCATCCGCAGCCGCACCCAGTCCGGATCCGTGGCGGCCCTCGCCGTCCTGTCAAACAACCGCAGGACTTCCTCATGGTTACCGGTCGTCCCCAGCCAGCGCCCGACCCTCAGCTGCTCAGGGGCCTCCATGCGTCCACAGGCGGCCACCGCTTCCCTCACAATCTGCTCCCGCTGCTCCGGACGGACCGCAAGGTCCATTGAGCGCAACTGCAGATCAAGCCCCAGCTTCTGCTCCTCATCGAGCCGGCTGAACATCGCCCGGACCGAATGCCGCAGACCATCGACCACCTCATCCCCGGCACGCAGCATGCCATGGTTCCGGGTCATCGCCTCCACACGCAGTCCCGCCGCCTCCATCTGCTCCCGCACCGGCAGATCCGGTCGGTTCTGCAGCTTCTCAAGACGCGCCAGTCCCTCCAGAATCCTCTCGGTCGCCAGTTCCCCCTCGCCCGCCGGACGCACAAGGAGCGCACACAGTGCCATGTCGATCGACAACTCGGTCGGCCTGTGCAGCAGACCATCACGCAGACGGCTCTCCGCAGCCTCATGCTCCCCGCATCGCTCCAGCCAGCGGGCCTCCGCGATGAGCCGCCTCGGCAGAGAGGATTCCACCGGCTCCCGCAGCCAATCCTGCATCGCTGCCGGCATGAATTCCGGGTAATTGGAACCGATGGCAAATTCCAACGCCCGCACGAGATCCAGTTCGGTCGCATGGCCATCCTTCATGAGCAGCCCCACCACCCCCGCGGCCTTTTCATTCCGGCGCTGCAGATAGTAATCAGCCGCCAACCGGAGTGCCTCCGGATCACCTGCCGATTCCCGAACCGCCTTCTCCATCATGGACGACGCCGATGCCTTCGCCCCCCTCGCCTCCTCGAGCACAGCCGCCGCCACGGCATCGCGTCCCCCCGCTTCGCGCTTCCAGAGCGTCCCCCTGCTGACCTTCCACGCGAGCCAGCCGACACCGGCGACTAACGGCAGCAGCGCCAACCACCGCAGCCACGGAGGGAGCCCGCCTGTCTTTCTCCGCCGTCTGCCCCGGATCCTACCGATGCTCTGGCGATTCTTCCATGGCGGATTGCCAGGCTTCACCATCGATGGAGCCGTCGCGGGTGAGATGCGCACCGTCACCGGTTCCTCCTCTGCTGGGGATACCGCGGGCTCCGCCCCCCGCCAGACCTCCCGGACCGGGAACGGCCGCTGTGGTACCTCCGCCGCTGGAACCGGCACTCCGCCATCGCGGGGCATGTCAGCCTCGCCACGGCTTTCCGATGGAAAGACATCGCCGCCTCCACGGTTCGGTCGACGCAGAATCGTGCGGATCGACTCCGGTTCCTGTGGCTTCGGCTCCGGAATTTCGCGGGCTTCTGCCGGCTGCCGCACGGCCTCCTGCGCGACATCCGGAACTTCCCTCGCAGGAATCACCGCGATGCCCGGTTCCGGCACTCCAGCAGCAGCATCCAGCGACACCACCGACTCGGCCACCGTTGGCATCGGCTCCAGTTCCAGCAATAGCAGGTCATGGTCTTCCGGGACCCCGGTTTCACCGGAATGCCCGGATCCGATCTCCAGTTCAAATCCAAAGGTCTGCTGAACCAACGCCGATCCGTCGGAAGAAGGATCGGATCGGTCACTGTTTCCGGATTTCGGTCTCATGAATCAGCAAAGCTCGGCAGGCCCTGTCAGCAGAAAGGACCTGACCACGGACTACAGCGTCAGTAAGGTCAGGATAGCCTCACTTTCAAGAACCCATCCTCACGATTTCGCGGTCCCGCCGCATGGATCGACGGCGAGTGCGGAGCGGCAAAGGGACGCCTATGACTTCTTCGGTCCACGCTTCCGGTAGACCGTCTTGCCACGCCGCGGCTGATTCGTGCGCTCCCCGGATTCAGCGGCCTTCGGCAGCTGTGGTGGCTCTTCCTCCTTGGGCATCTCCGTAAGCCCTTTCATCTTGTCGCCCCGGTCAATGACCGCGGCGGCCAGATTGTACTCGCACCGACGGAAGTATTCCAATCCCACCTCGATGGCATCGCGGATCAACTGTGCCCGCTTCCGGTTCATATGGGCCGCTACTTCATCGATGCGGCCAAGCAACTCAAGAGGCAGAGAAAGAGGAATGGGACGCGACTTGGGCTTCATGGCAGATGAGTGGGGTTTTGTTGTCTACCCCCAATGTGCACGAAGACGCGGCTGAGGCAACCGCCACAAGTTGAATCCCGGCGGATTCAGAGAAGCGGGAAACGGGAGGACCGGAAATCACCCACGAACCTGCTCCAGAATCGGAAGCGGCCGGGGATCAGGCCTTTCGGCGCGATCCCCGGCGATGCGGACAAGGCTCACTCCAGGGGATGTTCCTTGAGGAGTTCCTCGACCGAGTAGAGGGTGGCCCGCTGCCCAGTGGCTTCGCGAACCCTGCGGACCTCGCCGCCGGTCACTGCCTTTGCCTCGTTGCCGAAGCTGTTCCGCACGTAGCTCGCGACGGCGGCAATCCATGCGTCG
>CAZSDE010000173.1:5078-7350 GCA_964605435.1 uncultured Akkermansia sp. | reverse complement strand
AAAGGCCCGGCCTTCTGCGCGATGGCGGAAGGGGGCGGGCCTTTTGTGGGCGAGGGGGGAGTTCAGCGTCTGGCTTTGGCGAGGAGGGCGGGGAGGTCGCCGTAGCGGAGGATACCGGGGACGAGTTTGGGGGAGCGGATGTCTTTGATGTCTGCGAAGCGGAACGAGGTTTCAGCGAAGGTGGCTGAGGCGACTGCGGAGGTGGGGACGAGGGCGAGGGCGAGGGCGGTTTCCGGGACGAAGTCGGCGGCTGCGTGGACTTCGATGCGGGACGGTTTGCGTTCGTGACTGGAGATGAAGGCGAGGGTGGTGAGGATGTCGTGGGCGCGGCGTTTGAGGACGCTGTGGTTGTAGCCGTGGGTGTAGCCGGCGAAGTCGCGGTCCCCTTCGACGTGGCGGGCGGTGGCAGGGGTGCCTGGGGAGGGTTCTGTGAAGAGGGTAGGGAAGCAGATGGCGGTGCCGGACTGGGCGGTGCTGGCGGCGGTGGCGGGGTCTGGGAATTGGAGGAGGACCTTGACGGTGCCATTCCATGCGGTGGGGTAGAGGAAGGTGGCGGCGACAGCTTCCTTGTGGGTGGAATTGACGATGTGGCCCTTCATTTCGAGGTAGCCATTCTGCTGCGAGCGTTCGCCTTGTTCCCATGTGGTTTGTCCGGCCTGGGCCCAGGAACGGCCGACGATGGTGGGGAGGGCGTCCGTGACGAGTTGGGGATTGGCGGTGATCTGGCGGGAGGTATCCTTGTGCCAGTGCTGGAGGATCTGGCGTTCGAGGGAGGCGTCGTCGGGTTTCGGGCTGGGATGGTTGCCGGTCCAGACGGTGAGGTCGTTCTGGGAGAGGTACTGGATGGGGGCTTCGGTTTCGGGAGCGGGCCTTGGGGTCTGGAGGTGAGAGGCGAACCAGCGGTACATGGCCATGCGGCTGGGGAGGTTGTAATTGTGGCCGAACTCCGTGCGGTCGTGCAGCATGACGTGGTCTGGTTTGCCGAGGAGAGAGTAGAGTTGCTGGAGCTGGGGGAAGCCCTTGGTGTTCATTTCCCTGGTCCAGTCATTGGCCGAGGTCATGCCGAGGGGTTTGGGAGCAAAGAGGGCGGCGAGTTCGACATTGCCGGTATCGATGCGGAGGAGGGAAGCGTTTTCGCAGGTACAGCCGCCCTGCATGGCGGTGGAGACCATGACGCAGGGGAAGAGGGCGGCGGGTCTGGGGTCGATGGCCCCGAGGATGAAGGTCTGGGTGCCGCCGCCGCTGGCTCCGGTGACGCCGATGCGTGCGGGATCGACCTCCGGGAGCGAGGCGAGGAAGTCGAGCGCGCGGATGCTGTTCCATGTCTGGAGGCCCATGATGCTGTGGAGGTGGCCCTCCGCCTGGGGGCTGAAGAAGCCCCAGTTTTCGGGATCGTTCATGGCGGGGCGCTGGGCCTTGAAGCGGTGGGCGAGTTCGTAGCTCAGCTGGATGCTGTCGGCGTAGCCGATCATGTCATAGAAAAAGACGGTGCAGCCCATGCGGGCGAGGGTGATGCAGCGGGCCTGGAGGGGGCTGCGGGCATTGTCGTGGGTCGTTTCGGCGCCGGATTTGATGCTGGCGGCGATTTCGTTTTCCGGTTCGCTGAGGAAGCGGCCATTATTCCAGTGTCCGTGGGGGCAGAGGACCGCGGGATTTTTGGAAGGGGAAGGGGTGGTGGGGCGGAAGAGGCTGCCGGTGACGAAGAAGCCTGGGAACGATTCGAAGCGGACGCGTTCCACGGTGAAGCCATCGCCGGTGAGGCGGCCGTCGATGCTGGGGTTGAGCGGGGTTTTCTGCGGGAGCGGGTGGAGGCCGAGGGCGATCTGGGTTTGGAGCTGGAGGGCGGCGCGGCGGCTCTGCCATGTGTCCGTGGAGGTTGGTGGCGAGAATGGGAAGTAGCCATTGAGGTCCTTGAGGGGGCCGGTGCGGACGTCGGCGGGGGCGGCCTGAAGAGAAGCCGAGGCGAGGGCGAGGGCGGCGAGAGCGGATTTCATGGGATGAATCGGGTTGGCGTCGGTTCCGTGGCGGGTTATGGGGACGGTATGCAGTCGACATGGATGCGGGCAATCATTATCGGGTGCGCACTTCCGGGTTTCCTGGGGTGTGATCGTTCCGGGAGCGTCGGGGCACGTCCGGTGCCGGAGAAAGCGGAGGTGGCCGGGCCTGTGGCCGCTGCTTCGGTTCCGGAGGTGGAGGCATCGGCAGCCTCGGCTGGGGGATTGCGGTTTCCGGAGCCTCGGGTGGTGCGGACGGCGGGGCATGGGGACACCGA
>CAZSDE010000173.1:2459-5068 GCA_964605435.1 uncultured Akkermansia sp. | reverse complement strand
TCCTTTCCATTTGCCGTGGTGGGGGATCGGGCTGTGAAGATCACCGATATCCGGACCTATTGTTCCTGTCTGAGTGTGGGGACCAAAGATGGCCGGAAGGAATTCGGGCCCGGGGAGCGGGGGAGTATTGAAGCGGTATTTGAGCTGGGGGCCTTCGAGGGAGAGGTGGAGAAATCGCTTGGGGTCACCACGGATGTGGGCGGGGAAGCCGAGACCGAGCTGAAGGTCGCCGTGACGATTCCCGTGCTGTACGAAGTGGAGCCCGCGAATGTGGCGTGGGTGGTGGGGGACGAGGCTGTGGGGAAGACGATCCGGCTGCGGATGCGCGGGGATCAGCCGATCCGGGTGGTCAATGCGGTATCGTCGCGGGAGAACATGCTGGTGGAAGCCAGGGAGGTGGAGGCTGGGCGGGAGTATCTGCTGACGCTGACTCCGAAGACGACGGCGGAGCCGATGCTGGGGATGCTGCGGGTGGAGACGGATGCGCCGTGGGAAAGGTACCGGAAGAAGCTCTTGTTCTTCAACGTCGCGAAGCCGTCGGCGGCGGCGCAGGGAGGGGGCGGAGAATGATGCGGACCGCGGTTTGGCAGGCCCTTGTGCTGCTTGGGTTAGCTGGCGTGGGCGGGTGGCTCACGTGGAAGTTTCATCCGGAGCCACCGGCCTTGTATCTGAGTGCTGAAGCGGCTCCGGTTGATGAGATTTCGCTGGGGCAGGCATTGGAAATGGAGAAGTCGCGCGGGGTGATCTGGGTGGATGCGCGCAGTGCGGCGGCCTTTGCGAAGGGGCATGTGCCCGGGGCGCATCTCCTGAACGAGCAGGGTTGGCCGGATTTGGTTTTTGAGCTGGTGAAGGTGATGGATGCGGACGGGGCGCGGCGTCCCCTTGTGATTTACTGTGATGCGCAGAAGTGTGCGGCGAGCAAAGCCGTGCGGAACCGGCTGCGGCATGAGATTCCGATTGGGGATCGGGAAGTGCATGTGCTGCATGGGGGGTGGCCGGCGTGGCAGGGCGGGATCGGGCGCTGAGCGAGGGCTTTGCGGATACGCGAGTGAGGAGCAGACTTGCGGGATGGCAGGCGGCAGGATGCGGGATGAGAAATGCCTTGCTGCTGTTTTTGCTGCTGATGGTGGGAACTGGATGGACGGATGAGCCTGATCCTGCACCGCGGGCCACGTCCGGGGACGGTCGGGTGGAGCCTCGGTGGGAGGAGCGGCTCACCGTGCGGGTGGGCATCGGGGATGGGGAAATCCGCGGGTCGAGTGAGGTGGCGATTCAGGGGGCCATTGATCTGGTGGCGCGGCGTGGAGGCGGGACAGTGGAGATTCTGCCGGGGACGTATCGGCTGAGGAATTCGGTTTTTCTGGCGTCGGGGGTACGGCTGACTGGGCATGGGGCTGGGACCGTGCTCGTGAAGGAGCCATCGGTTGCCGCGGCCTTGGCGGAAGACAGCGACTGGTATGATCAGGAGATCACGCTGAGTGGGGCCGAGGGATTCCGGGTGGGGGATGGGATTTGTCTGCGGGCTCCGTCCGCGCGGTATGTCATCAAGCGGACGCTGGTGGCGCGGAGCGGGAATCGTTTCCGGCTGGACCGGGCGCTGCGGGACAATCTGTGGACTGGCGAGGGGAAAGCGGTGGCTGAGACTCTGTATCCCTTGATCAGTGGCGAAGGGATTGAGTCATTTGTGGTGGAGAAGCTGACGCTGGAGGGGAACCGGGAACGCAATGGGATGCTGGATGGGAACTATGCCGGTTGTGTGTGGCTGCAGGATTGCCGGGATGGGGTGCTGCGGGAACTTGATGCGCGGAACTATCATGGGGACGGGCTGTCGTGGCAGATTTGCCATGACATGACCGTGGAGCGTTGTGTTTCGCGCGGGCACAGCGGGCTTGGGCTGCATCCGGGCAGCGGGTCGCAGCGGAGCCGGGTCGTGGGCTGCCGTCTGGAGGGCAACGACATCGGGATATTTTTCTGCTGGGGAGTGCGTGGCGGGGTGGCCGAGGGGAATGTGATCCGCGGCAACCGGGTTGGCATTTCGATGGGGCACCGGGATACTGACAACCTTGTGAAAGGGAATGAGATCAGTGGAAGCCTCGAAACTGGATTGCTGTTCCGGGCCGAGAAGGACGCCGGGGCTGCGGCGCACCGCAATGTCATTGAGGGGAATCAGTTTCTCGACAACGGGCCGGAAGGCGGGGCTGCGGTGACGGTGGCGGCCCCTGTGCAGGGGATTGTGCTGCGGGGGAATCAGTTCCGCGAGAGCCGCGGGGGAGGGCGTCAGGCCGTGAAGATAACCGACGAAGCCTCGCAGCTGGAGGCTGCGGGCAATGAATTCCACGGGATCGAATCCGGCGGAACCGTGAATCCGTGAATCAGCTGATCATGACCGGTTCTGCTTCCGGTTCTTCTGATTCCGGGGCAGGCTTGCGGCGTTGCTGGCGTGGGGCGAGTCCGAGGTCCTGAGCGATGAGATTGCTGGAGATGCGTGCGCTTTCGAAGATGACCGGGAGGCCTGAGCCGGGGTGGGTGCCGCCGCCCACGAGGTAGACGCCTTCGAGGTCTTCGAAGCGGTTGTGCGGGCGAGATCGGAGGAGCGGCGTGTAGGGAAA
>CAZSDE010000173.1:0-2449 GCA_964605435.1 uncultured Akkermansia sp. | reverse complement strand
AGCGGTTGTGCGGGCGCCAGTAGAGCATCTGTCCGAAGTTGTGGGCCAGGTTGAAAGTCGCACCGAGGTGGATCTGCTGATCCTGGGCCCAGTCGTCTGGGGTGACCGCGGTGAGGGACAGGATGCGGTCGCGTACGTTCTCGATGCCGAGCAGGTGGAGCCGGTCGAGGATGAGGTCGGTGAAGCGTTGTTTTTCGGCGGCCCAGTCGATGTTTTCGTGCTGGTGGGAGACGGGGACGAGGACGTAGATGGCCGAGTGGCCTTCCGGGGCGAGGGTGGAGTCCGAGACGCCTGGGTGCTGGACGTAGAACGAGGGATTTTCCGGGAGGACGTGCGAGCGTTCGATTTCGTCGAGGTTTCCTTCGTAATCGCTGCTGATGAAGATGTTGTGGTGCTGGAGGCCCGGGCAGGGACCACGCAGACCGAGGTAGAGCATGAAGGTCGAGCAGGAGAAGCGCTTCTTCTCCAGTTTCTGGTCCGACCAGCGGCGGCGCAGCTGGTTGGGGACGAGCTTTTTCATGGTGCGGGCGAAGTCACTGTTGATGACGAGGCTATCGCAGCGGTGGGTGCCGGAGGGAGTGCGGAGTGCGGTGGCGCGGCGGCCATCGAAGTCGATGCCCTGCACTTCTTCGTTGAGGTGGACATGGACGCCGAGTTCCTGGGCGACGCGGGCCATGGCCTTGGAGATGGCTCCGCATCCGCCGATGGGGTGAAAAATGCCGTATTCGTATTCGAGGTACGAAAGGATCGTGAAGAGGCTGGGGCAGCGGAACGGCGACATGCCGAGGTACTTCGTCTGGAAGCTGAAGGCGAGCCGGGTTCGTTCGTCCTTGAAGTAGCGGCGGAGGTCGCCGTCGACCGAAGTGGCTGGGCGCAGGAGCGGCAGGCACTTCAGCAGGGAAGGGTCGAGAAAATCGCGGAAACTGAGGAACGGTTTCTCGAGGACTGGTCGGAATGAAGAGAGCTTCTCGCGGTTTTCCGAGAGGAAGCGGTCGACATTGGCGGCGTCATCGGGAGCGTACGTGGCGATCTGGCGTTTCAGTTCCTCGACGTTCGGGGTGGCGGTGAGTTCCCCTCCGCGGCCGAAGACGAGCCGGTAATGCGGGTCGAGGCGGACCATGGGGATTTCCTCGCGGAGGTTGCGTCCGACGGAGGAGAAGATTTCCTCGAGGATGCGGGGGTACATGAAGAACGTGGCACCGACGTCCCATGCGAAGCCGTCTTTTTCGTAGGTGGCGGTGCGGCCGCCGACGCGGTTATGGCGTTCGAAAACGTGTACATCGGCACCGCTGCGGGCGAGGAGGAGAGCGGTGGCGAGGCCACCGGGGCCGGCTCCGATGATATTGACGGTGCGTCGCTGGTTCGACATGGTAGAAGGGTAGCAGGAAATGTGAAATCCGGAAGTACAATCCTGGACAAAACCGATACGGAACTTATCTGGATGCGGTTGCCGGATTCCTGCAGCGGAAGTGAAAGAACCCCTCTCGGGAGGGTCAGCAGGAGGGGAGTTTTCGTCCGGGGTCGGTCATGGCACCGTGACGGACGAGGGTGCGGCGGGTCTGTTCTGTTCCGAGGGCTGCGAGGTCGCGCATGACCTCTGGAAGGATCATGGCTGGATCATGGCGAGGGCCTGATCGACCGAGGCGTGGTCGTGGACCATGGCCATGAGGGCGGTGGTGATGCCTTTGGGGGACGGGTGCTGGATGACATTGCGGCCGTAGACGATGCCGGCGGCACCCTGCTGGAGGAGACCTTCGGTGCGTTCGAGGATTTCGCGGTCGCTGACGCGACCGCCGCCGCGGACGAGGACGGGAATGCCGGCTGCAGTTTCCACGACCTTGTGGTAGAGGCTGACATCGTCGGTGGGGTCGGCCTTGATGATGTCGGCGCCGAGTTCGACGGCCTGGCGGACGAGGTGCATGATGGTGGTGAGGTCGCCATTGACCATGTAGCCACCGGCTTCTGTGTTCGGGCGGAAGACGAGGGGTTCGACCATCATGGGCATGCCGTAGTAATCGGCCTGAGGCTTGAGGCGGAGGATATTCTGGACGCACTGGGCATGGACTTCCGGGGCTCCGGGGATCTGGAAGAGATTGACGCAGACGCAGGCGGCGTCGACGCGGACGGCCTGGAGCATGGTTTCCTCGATCATGAGGCTGAAGCGGCTTTCCGGGAGTTCGCGTCCGTAGATATTGGCGACGTCGGTGCGGAGGACGAGCGATGGTTTCTGGCGGCCGCGGATTTCCTGGAGGTGGCGGGCCTGGCCGAGGGTGAGTTGGATGGCATCGGGGGCTGCGTCCACGAGGGTGGCGATGACCTTGCGCATGTCTTCGATGCCCTGGAGGAAGCCGGGCTGATTGAAGAAGCCGTGGTCGACGGCGACATCGAAGCAGCGGCCGGATTTGGCATTGAAGAGACGATTGAGTCGGAACGATTTCATTGCGTGGGG
>CAZSDE010000172.1:0-7366 GCA_964605435.1 uncultured Akkermansia sp. | reverse complement strand
CAGATCCACCCGGAAGCCCTCGGGTGCCGTGAACTTCTTCACCGCTTCCGCAGGAGAAAGCAAACCATCGGCCCACTCCCCATGGCTCAGCACCAGTACCAGAATCAGCAGTCGCTTCAGCATCCCTCAGCCTGTCACCCTCATCCCGCCACCGCAAGCCCCGCGCTCGTGGGTCGCTTCAGCGCTTTTCCACCCGCTTCTTCAGCTGCGGCAAGCGCTCGGCCGCCCGCGTCGCCCAGCCATCCGGATCCCTGGCCCAGGTCGCTTTTGCTTCCTCATCCCAGAACTACACGGTCACTCCCTCATGCTCGACACTCGGACTGTCGGGCGTCACGAGATGCCCGGGATGCACCGGACAATACCGCTGCGCCAGAAGATCAACCTTCCCCAGCCCCAGCTTCTCTTCCATCCCCTCGAACTGCGGCAGCAACTCAAGGCTGGCCTTGATGATGTACTTCTGATTCCGGTTCCACACCTTCCGGCACTGCTGACAGCAGAAATACCCCTTCACCCCCTCGTACTCGATCAGTTGCTCCTCATCCACGTCTTCGCTCACCATGAGCGGGCACTTCTCGTTCCGTTCGTCCGCACGCAGCACCGCCGGCATGACCAGCACCGCCGTCAGCAGAATCATCAGCCGCTTCTTCATCCACAATCCTCACGCACCGCAATTCACCTTGCAACCAGAGGACCTGCCGCGTATCCGCCCCACCAACGTCACTCTCCTTCCCCACCATGTCTGTCCTCGTCGCCGGTTCCGTCGCCCTCGATTCCATCCACACCAACGCGGAAATCCATAACGATCTCCTCGGAGGAAGCGCTTCCTACGCCTCCCTCGCCGCCGCGTTTTCCTCGAAAGTCCACCTCTGCGCCATCGTCGGAACAGACTTCCCCACTGAACACCGCGACCTCTTCGCACGCCGCAGCATCTGCACAGCCAACATCGACACGGTCGAAGGCCGCACCTTCCGCTGGACCGGCAAATACCACGAGGACATGAACCACCGGGAAACTCTCGACGTCTCCATCGACGTCCTCGAGAAATTCAACCCGCGCCTCACCCCGGAAGCCGCCGCCGCCAGGGTCGTCCTCCTCGCCAACATGAGCCCGGACAACCAGCTCGCCGTTCTCGACCAATGCACGGCCCAACCATTCGTCATCGCCGACAGCATGGACCTCTGGATCAATATCGCCAGACCCAGACTGCTCGACCTCATGCAGCGCGTCGACCTCTTCGTCATCAATGAAGACGAAGCCCGCATGTTCACGGAATGCAGCAATCTCGTCTCCGCCGGTCGCCGCCTCCTCGCAATGGGACCCCGCCACGTGGTCGTCAAAAAAGGGGAACACGGAGCCATGCTCTTCAGCCCCAGCCACTTCTTCACCACCCCGGCCTACCCCCTCACCCACGTGGCCGACCCCACCGGTGCCGGCGATACCTTCGCGGGCGGACTCGCCGGATCCCTCGCCGCTTCCCCGCATGCCCCGGAATTCAAGGACCTCGCCAATGGCATCGTCCACGGCTCCGTCCTCGCTTCCTTCACCTGCGAAGCCTTCGGAGTGAAACGCCTCGCCGAAACCACGAGCGCCGAAGCCGCCGGACGCACCGCCGAATTCCGCGCCTGCACTTCCTGGGGTTCCTGATCCCTGCTCCCATGGCCGCCGCCCGCCCCCAAGCCAAGGCCGCCACCGCGCCAGCCCCCCCATTCTGGCAGCACAAAGCCTTCGGCCTCGCCCTCGCCGCCACCGCGGGCCTCGCCCTGTTCGGCCTCACCTCGTGGCTCCAGCAGGAAAATGAACGCCAGCGCCAGCAGCGCCTCATCCAGAACAATCCCCGGCTCCAGACGCTCACCGCGGGACTCCGCAGCATGATCGATGCCGCCGAGGAATTCCCCGGCATCCGGAAACCAGACTCCCTCTACGTCGGCAAAGTCTCAAGCTACAAGGAATCGTCCCCGCTCGCCAGCATGCCCCCCATCGCGGTCATCACCCTGCAGCTCCCCACCCTCCTCGCAGGCACCCCAGCCAAGACCAATTCCAAGAACCGCATCGAAATCAGCGGCGACCCCGCCATCTTCCAGGGCCCCGCTCCCATCATCGGAGAAACATGGATCGTCGCCGTCCGCCACAGCAAGGAGGACCGCCCCACCCTCCACACCGCCGTCCGCGCCTCGGAGGGCAGCCACTGAAGCCCTCCAGCCACCTCACTTCTTCGTGGCTACCGCCTTCTTCCGGTCGGGAAACAACTGACGGCACAGCGGACACTTCGTGCCATCACAGCCCCGCGCCGTACAGTACTCCCGGCCATAGAAAATGATCTGCAGATGCAGCCGGTTCCAGCGCGACTCCGGAAACAAGCGCTTCAGATCCGCCTCGGTCTGCACCACACTCCGCCCATTCGTCAGCTTCCACCGCTGCGCCAGCCGGTGAATGTGCGTGTCCACCGGAAACGCCGGCACCCCAAACGCCTGCGCCATCACCACCGAAGCCGTCTTGTGGCCAACCCCGGGAAGCGACTCCAAGGCCGCAAAATCGCCCGGCACCCCACCACCATGACGCTCCACCAGCATCCGCGACAACTCCACAATCGCTTTCGCCTTCTGCGGCGATAACCCACACGGCCGAATCAGTTCCCGTACTTCCTCCACCGGAACCTCCATCATCTCCCGCGGCGTACCCGCCCGCGCAAACAAACCCGGCGTCACCAGATTCACCCGCGCATCCGTACACTGCGCCGACAACAGCACCGCCACCAGCAGCGTGTACGCATCCACATGATCCAACGGCACCGGCGTCTCCGGATACATCCGGTCCAGTTCCCGATCAACCAACGCTGCCCGTTCCGCTCGCGTCACACCACTCCTTTCGCATCAAAGCCACACCCATTCCCATCAGCATCGCCCCGCCCGCCCGGACACAGCCCGACTCAGGACCGCCCGGACGATTTCATCTTCTGCTGAATGCCAACCGCCATCTCCCTCACATGCGGATGCTTCATGCGATCCTTCAGAATCGCCAGACTCCGCTCGTACGACCCCCAACGCAAAACCTGAATCTTCACCTTCCGGGCCCCCCACTTCTTGATCCCATCAAAATCAGGCTTGTACAAATCAATCGTCTTCGTCCCCACCAGCGCACTGCCATAATCGTCCACCTGGTAAATGTACGGCAATCCCTGGATCTTGAACACCGTCCCCAGCGGGAAAACCGACCAGTCACTGGCCGCACTCCGCACCGACCCGTACTTCAAGGTCCCACCCGCCGCACTCCCCTTCCCATACTTCAGACTGTCCGCCTCCACATGACTGTACGCCGTCGTCTTCACCACGTAGTACTTCGCATTGTCAATCTGCTTCCCGGTCTTCGTCCGGTACGTCTTCGTCTCATACGTCTTCGCACTCGCCAGATTCGTCGTCGAAGAACAACTGCTGAAAAGAACAGCCACTGCAGCAGCTGCCATCGCGATCACGGCTCGGATTGTCATGCGGTCTTGGTCATTTGAGGGGATTCTCTCCCAGGCCGCAAATCCAAGGACACTGTACCCAGTCTCCCCAAAGGATCGCCTCCCGGCAGGTCTCAGGCCACCACAGCAGCTCTCGCCACCACAGTCTCCCGTGACCCTCCCACCCAGCACCAGCATCACCACCTCCGCCACCGGAAAATCACCGATTCGCGTATTTTCACGCAGCCATCGAAACCATAAAAACTGTAGAGCAGCCAGCCCTCAACCCTCCCCGCCCTTCCGCCGGAGATCGTGAAACAAATTGTACAACGCCACTGAAGCCGGCAGCGCATTCTGCAGAATCCCCACCGAGTCGTTCTTCCCAAACACAAAGTACGCCGTCGTCAGCCCAGCCCCCACCAACGACACCACCCAGAACGAAGTCGGCATGACCGCCGTGCCGGTCCGCTTCCGGTAATGCGCCTGCAGCACCCAGCGCGCCGCAAACATCAGGGCACCCAGCCAGCCAACCAGCTTCCATCCCCGCGGCGTCGTGAAACTCTCGCGCGAAGGCTCCGCCAGCCAGCCAGCCACCGCATCCCACCAGTCCATCACGGCTTCTTGGCTGCCTTCTTGGCCGCTTTCTTCGCGGCAGGCTTCCGACCCTTCGGCCCAGCCACCATCTTCTCCTGCACAAGCCCCAGCCACTCACGGTACGTCAGCCCCAGCCCCGGCGGAAAAATGTCACTCCGGCATTCCTCGGCACAGAATTGCTCAAGGTCTTCCTCCGCTTCCATGTCCCGCACAATCGCCTGAATGTCGGATATCACCTTCTTGCGAGTCGCCTCGTCAACCCGGTGCATGTACTGATTGGTCACATCCATCCAGTCTTCCCCATCGTCACACCAGTCCTGATGGTACGTGGTTCCAAGGTACTTCTTGAGTTCGGAATAAGGCTTCTTCATTTTTGAGGATATCCAGTAAGTATGCGCCACCCCAGTGGCTCGAATTCTGCATCGCGCTCCAGCACGAGCCGCACCGAATGCACTGGCTCCGCCCGCATCGACCTCCGACTCACCATGATGCCCACCGGACGGTTGGCCGTAAAATCAAGGGTCAGCCTCTCCTCATCCCCACGCAGCCATTTCGCAATCTCCTTCTGCCGCGACGCAATCACCAGACCGACCACCACGTCAGCGACCCGGCGGTCCGGAAACGATGACGCGGAACGGATCCCGGGCTGCGACTCGAGCCGATCGATCAGTTCTTCCTCGGTCTTGCCCACATGACGCCGCAGCAGATGCCCGCCGGCCTTCTCATGCGCAGACAATCCTCCCCCCGGCACCGCAGGAACAGGCGGCTTGGCCTTCTCCCGCACCGGACTCTCCGCCATGACCGGAACGCCCCACGAAAGCACGCAAAGCAGCGCCAGCAGCAGCAGCCTGATCGCATTTGTCCTGAATGTCGCCATCGTCTTGTCAGTTCCGGAACGGAATCCGGTACACCCGGGCTCCGCCTCACCCTCACGCATCTGTCCCCGTTCCACCACGCGCGCAAAGAGAAAATCAATGGAATCATCCCGCGTCGATGCGCTCGACTTCCCCCCGTTCCCCTGCCATCTTCAACGCATTCCAGCGCAGCAGCCGCACCCGGGCACCGCCAACTCACCACTTTCCCCATCTTCTCATCCCCATGAAGCGCATCTTCCCTTCCCTGCCGCTGCTTCCCCCGCTCCTCCTCGCGGCCCTGCTGCCCAGCCTAACCGTCAGGGCCGAAGAACCAGTCAGCGAAAAGGCCCAGCGCTACTACGATAGCCTGCTCAAACGCCCCGCTCCCGGCCCGGTGTTCGACCGATTCTATACCGCATGGCTCGAAACCCGCACGTCGGACGACCTCGCCGCATGGCTCGAACAACAGGCCAATGCCCCAGACGCCACGCCCGCCGCCCGCCTCATCCTCGCCTACCATCACCTCCGCCAGGGCGACAACCAGAAGGCCATCGCCGCCTTCCGCGCCGCCACCGCCACCAGCCCGGACAACCCGGAAGCATGGCTCCAGCAGGCCACCGCAGAAGCCCGCACCCTCGACTTCGACAGCGCCCTCGCCTCTCTCGACAAGGCCACCGCCGCCAACCCACCCACCACCACCAGATCCCGCATCCTCCAGCTCAAAGGCCGCCTCCTCGCCCGCTCAGGCAAGGCCACGGAAGCCGTCAAGGTCTGGCAGGACCTCATCGCCGCCGCCCCGGACGACGAAGACCTCAAGGAGGACCTCATCGAACTCCAGCTGCAGGAAGGTCTCACCAGCGAAGCCCTCGCCACCGCCGAAAGCCTCGCCGCCGCCACCACCGATCCCTACCGCCGCATCCAGCGCCGCCTCCGCATCGGCGATATCCACCAGCGCGCCGGAAACCGCGAGAAAGCCGTCGCCACCTACCTCGCCTGCCTCGACGAAACCGGCTCGGATTCATGGCTCGAAAAGGAAATCCTCTCGCAGCTCGACCAGACGTTCCGCCGCGACGACGCCATCGACGCCCTCGTCGCCCAATACCGCACCCTCACCGCGAAATTCCCCCAGCGCACCACCCTGCGCCGCCGCTTCGCCACCCTCCTCGTGGAAACCGGTGCCACCGACGAGGCCATCACCACCTTCACCGACCTGCTCGCACGAACCCCGGGCAACCGCGAGGTCCGCGAGGCATTCACCGACCTCCTCCTCAAAGCCGGAAAATCAGACGACGCCGTCAGCCAGCTGCGCGAACTCATCCGCCTCCACCCGGAAGACCTCGAACTCACCGTCCGCCTCGCCGACCTCCTCAATGCCGCGAACCGGAAACCCGACGCCAAAGCCGCCGTCAGCGACTTCCTGACCAAAAGCGATCAGTCGGAAACCGCATGGCTGCGCGCCGCCAGCCTGCTCGAACGATTCCAACTCACCACCGATTCTCTCGATACCCTCCGCAAGGCCGCCAGCCAGTTCCCAGACAGCGAAGCCGTCCAGGACGCCCTCGCCGTCTCCCTCCACAAGGCCGGCAGCAAGGACGATGCCTTCGACGTCTGGCGGAAACTCGCCAGCTCGAACGACAAAAACCGCGTCCTCTCGGTGGCCCGCTCGGCCGCCGCCCGCGACGAACTCACCTTCGCCGCCGACCTCCTCACGGAACGCCTGCCCGACTTCCCGAAGGACCCTCTCTACCTCCTCCAGCTCTGCGAAACCGCTGAACGCACGGACCGCCACGCCCAGGCAGTCCCATGGGCCCGCACCCTCGTGTCGCTCGCCAGCGACCCCGTCGACCTCGAGGCCGCCATGACGGTCCTCCTCCGCATCTCGGAAAAAGCCGGCCAGACGGAGGCCCTCCTCGCCCAGCTCAGAACGGAGGCAACCTCGCCTCAGGACAAATGCCTGCTCGCCGAATTGCTCGACCGCACCGGCGACCCCCGCGCCTCGGAAGCCACCCTCAAGGAGGTCGAAACTGAAGACCCGGAACTCGCCATCGCCATCCTCGTCCGCCTCCAGTCCCAGCGGGGCGACCTCGCCGGTGCCGCCGCCAGCATGAAACGGCTCGTGGAATCACCCAGCGGCCGCAAGTCCGTCCACGTACAGCGCCTCACGGAACTCTACGAACGCGCCGGAAAACTCTCCGATGCCCTCGCATGGATCCCGGAATGGAAGAAGCTCTCCCCCGGATCAAACCTCCCATGGCAGAAGGAAGCCTCCCTCCACCTCGCCCTCGGCAACAGCAAGGAAGCCCTCCGCTCGCTCCGCGAAGCCTCGCAGGAATTCGACGACAACGAGGACCTCAAGGCCATGCTCGCGGAAGCCTACCGCACCGACGGAAAATACGCGGACGCCAGCCGCCTCTACACCCTCCTCTACGAGGAAGCCAAGGAACTCTCCGCCAAAATCCGCTGGGCCGCCGCCCTC
>CAZSDE010000171.1:0-7366 GCA_964605435.1 uncultured Akkermansia sp. | reverse complement strand
GAAGCCGAGGTGGGAAGAGTCCGTCTCTCGGGCAGCGAGCCATTCCGGTTCGTAGACCCAGAGGCAGAGCACGGAATTCCCATCGCGGCAGGCAGCCGCGAGGGCGTGATGGTCGTGCACGCGGAGGTCGCGTTTGAACCAGACGACGTGGACGATGCGGGTGGGGCCGGGCGGAACGGTCACGCAGGGAAGAACGTTCCGGCCCGGTGCCCTGATGCCCCTTCAGTTTCCTTCCGGTGCGGGCTGGGCGAAGGTGGGCGGAACTTCCTCCGGCTGCGGATGGGCCGCGAGGTAGGCATCGGGATCATGGGCGACGATCAGTTTCCCCCACATGACCATCCAGTGGCCGGGGAACGTGCAGATCATTTCATACGATCCCTCCTTGTCCGGGGCGGTCATCTTGAGTCGTTCCGTTTTGCCGGGTTCGAGCAGTTTGGAAGCCGCGAAGATTTTGGCATTGGCGGGCACGAAGGCGCGGCCTTGGTTATCGAGTTTGTCCGGCGACATGGTCTGGGCGTCCGTGCCGATTTCCTCGCGGGAGCCTGGTGCGGCGAAGACGAGGTTGTGGGGCATGACGTCGGCGTTTTCGAAGATGACTTCGAAGGGTTTGCCGGCCTGCACGACGAGGCGCGGGGTATTGTAGCGCATCTGTTCGCGGACAGTCTTGATGACGTGGACGCTGACGGCGAGTTCGCGCAGCGAGCTGCGGATGGCCGAGGCCTTTTCCGCCGGGAGGATCGAGGCGAATTCGCCGGCGGCCTGGGCGGCTTCGAGGAAATCCTGGGAAGTGCGGTCGGCTGCGGGGACTTTGGCGGCGCGGGCGGTGAGGGCTTCCGCGGCGCGGGCGGCGGCTTCCGGATTCCATGCGGTGCGCGGGAGGCGGAGCATGGCCTGGGCCGCGGCGGTGGGTTCGCGGAGGTTCTGCACTTCCCGTGCGAGGAGTTGGAATGTTTCCGGCTGGCTGGTGGAAGTGCTCACGAGGGCAGCGATGGCGCTGCGGAAGATGCCTGCGGTGGGGTCGGCGTCGAACAGGTGGTTCATGGGCTGTTCCGTGGCTTTGTTGCCCGTGAGTTCCACGACCTTGCTGCGGCTTCCGTCGAGGACGGTGAGGGTGTAGCCATCGAGTCGGCCACTGAATCCTTCGCCGCGGTTGTGGAGCGTGATGCTTTCGATGCCAAATTCGCGGCCGAGGTCGACTTCCCACCATGGCTGATCAGTGTTCTCGTGCGTGTGGGTCTGGCCATTGCCGAGGTAGCTGGCGTCCTTGTTGCCATCGATGGCGCGGGAGGCAACGCCTTCGAATCCGGTATTCTTCTGCGAAGCCTGGCCTGAACGGGCGACATTCTGCCCGCCGCTCATGATTTCCACCTCGGCGAGGGTCAGCGTGCCATTGCGGGGGAGTTCGATGCGGACGTAGCGGCCGAGCGTGCCTTTGACGCCCGTGGTTTCCTTCTGAATGGCCGGAGGCAACTGGGCGAAGAGACTGCGGATGCCCGCATCGGCTTGCGTGCGCAGTGGAGCGTCCTGCAGCAGGCTGACCGCACCGAGGTAATCACGCAGGGCCGCCGACGATTGCTGGGCCTTGTTCCATGCGGATTCGAGTGATCCCTCTGCCGTGATGAGTGCGGCGAGACCAGCCTCGCGGGCTGCCGGCGGCATGGCGGCTGCCGTGAGGGCCGTAAGCCGTTCGCGGATGAGCTTGAGGTCGGCTGCGGGCTGGCGGGCGAGAATGCGGGCAAGGTCCGCGACGGCGGTCTCGCTCGCTGCATTCCCGCTCGTGAGCAGGCTCACGATTTCCGCGGCGGCGGTTGACTGGTGCTGACTGGCGAGAGCGTCGAGGGCTTCGATGCGGGCGGATTCCTGAACATCCGGACGCGATAGCATGGCGAGATGGACCATGGGAGTGCGCGGCAGCTTGAGCAATTCCGGTGTCGTCACCGAATTCATGAGGAAATTGACTCCGGCGGGATTCTCTGCGCAGAGCGGGGCACCGTCGGCAATGGCCTTGCGCCACCATGGTTCCAGCTGGCGGATGGTTTCGCCGATCACGTAATCGAGATAGTAATCGACAGGCTTGGCGAGGGCGAGCAGGGCGGCGTCGGCGGCTTCCCATGAAGAGAAGTAGCTGGCGGCGCGGACGGCTTCGAGGCGGACGCGCGGGTGTTCATCCTGGGCCGCCGCGCGGATGCGGGCGAGGGCGTCCGGGATGCGGTCGCGCCAGTACAGCAGAACGCGCACGGCGGCGGCGCGGGCGTGAGGTTCCGGCGACCGCAGGCGGTCCGCGAGGAGGTCGGGATTGACCGTATTGTGCCACTGATGCAGCCAGAGGGCCTCCGTGAGATGGTGTTCGTAATCTGGAGCTTTGGGGTCGAGCTGGCGAGTCCAGTTCATGACCGCGGCGAGGACCTTGGCGGAATCACGTGTGCCCAGTTCGATTTTCGCGCGTTCGCGGACATTGTCCTCCGGTTCTGCGAGGAGAGCGACGAGAGATTCGATGGGCTCGCCGTGGATTTTCTTTGGGGTGAGCAATGGGCGGCCCTTCCATGTGAGGCGGTAGACGCGGCCGTGCTGGTGGTCGCGGTTGGGATCGCGGAGGTGGTGCTGGAGGTGGCCGATGATGGTCTGGCTCCAGTCGCAGAAGTAGAGCGAACCATCCGGGGCCGTGCTGATGCAGATCGGGCGGAAGGTTTCCGTCTGTCCTTCGAGCAGGTCCGGGAGGCGGGTGCCATCGATGCCCGACCCTTTGTATTCCATTTTGGCGCGGTAGATTCCCTGGAAGCCGATCACATTGAGGTTGAGGAAATTCCCCTGCCAGTCGTCCGGGAAGTGGCGGCTGCTGATGAGGCCGGTGGCCGGGCAGGGGCGCGAGGGACGGTCCCAGACTTCGCGGATTCCCTTGTGCTTGCCTTCGCTCAGCCAGCCACTGATGGCTGGGCCAAAGTAGGTATTGTTGCCGGTGGCGTCGGTGACGAGGTCATTGCCCCAGCGGTCGAAGACCCGGCCGTGCGGGTTGGCGAAGCCGTAGGCGATGTGCATATGGAAGCGGCCCGTGCGGGGTTCGTAGCGCCAGATGGCTCCGTCGGCATGACGGGCGGGTCCGTCGAGGGTTTCCACCTGCGTGCGGTGGAAGACGCCATCGCTCAGGTAGGTGGCTCCGCCCGGGTCGAGGCACATGGCATTCGTGGTGTGGTGCGTGTCCGCAGAATCGAGGCCATTGAGCAGGACCTCGCGGTGGTCCGCCTTGCCATCGCCATCCGTGTCGCGCACGAACCAGAGGTCGGGTGCCTGCATGACGAGCACGCCATCGTTCCAGAACTGGAATCCGGTGGGCGAGTTCAGATCATCGAGGAAGGTGGTGCATTTGTCGGCCTTGCCATCGCTGTCCGTGTCTTCGAGAACGAGGAGTTTGTCGCCCACGGTGCTGGTGGGTGTGCGTTCCGGGTAGCTGGGCCATGCGGCGACCCAGAGTCGGCCCCGGGTATCCCATGCCATCTGCACTGGATTGACCAGTTCCGGGAACATCTTTTCGTCCGCGAAGAGCGTCATCTGGAGGCCCTCGTGCAGCTTCACCTTCGCGATGACTTCTTCGCCGCTCGGGTAGGGATGGGAAAGGTCGGGATTCGGTCCCGGCTTGTTGGTCAGGACTGGTGTGACGGGTGGGATGTTGCTGTCATCGATGCGGAGGTCTTTTCCTGCGGCGAGGGCGTGAACGCGTTTCTCGCGGTTTTCGGTGAGGGTGTCGCGCTGCGACATTTCCTCCTGCATGACTTTGTAGTTCTTGAGTTCGCCGCCGTCCTTGCCCTGTTGATAGGCCATCTGGGAACGACCGCCGTAGACATTGTAGCCATCGACTGTGCGGTAGCGCTGGTGCCATTGCCAGTTCTTCTCGTTCACGGCATCGATGAGTTGGGCGGAAGGCTTGGGCGGATCCTTCTGGAAGAGGCCGCGGAAAATGGAGGGCGCGAGGGCTTGGTATCCCTGCTGACGAAGGTGAATGCCATTGACCGTGAGTGGTTCGGCAGAGGCTTCGTAGGCCTGCTGCGACGGGCGGAAGAGGTCGATAAAGGGAACCCCGTTGGCTGCCGCGACCTGCTGCATGGCCTCGACGTAGTACCGGAGCCGCTCATTCGTCTGCGCACCATCCGGGAAGTCGGGATTCCCGAGGTTCTCATGGGCGATGGGCGAGAAGAGCACCACGCGCGGGGCACCCTTGCCGCTGTAGTTCGCCTGCTGCTGCTGCTTGAGAAATGCGTCGAGGTCGGCTTTGAACTTATCGAGACCCTCCGTGCCCTTGAACGATTCATTGAATCCCCAGAACGCAAAGATCACGTCCGCTTTTGTCTTCCCGAGCCAGTCCTCCGGCGATCCGAAATTCTCCGAGCGCGTCCGGATGGTGAGTTCGTCCGCGGCAAAGCCCAGATTGCGGACGGCCAGCTGGTGTTCCGGAAAGGCCTGGTGCATCATGGCCTCGAACGTGCCTTCGTGCTGGAGTCGGTCGGCGAGGGCATTCCCGACAATGGCGATACGGTCGCCTTTCTGCAGTGAGAAGCGTGCTTCCTGAGCGTGAGCGTGCAGTGCCGGAACCAGCGCGAGGGAGAGAGCAAGGAGGGGTCGGATCATGATCGTGAAGCGGTCATTACGCCCGGAATTGCCCGGATCTTCAGGGGTTTTGCAGAGTGGGTGGCCGTTCGGATGCCCTGCTGGGCTGGGTGATGACTGGGGTAGCGTGGCGTGAAGGACTGGGATTGCGGACGGTGTTGGTTTCCGGTAGGCCTGAGCATGAACAAGCAGGAGGCGATCAATCCATGAATGCGAAACTGGCGATGAACATGGTGGCGGTACCGATGGTGGCTGCGGTCGCGGCCGCCGAGCCGGCTGCCGTGGACTTGCTGCGGGAGAAAGCGGCGGGAGGCGATGCTGCCGCGCAGGTGGAACTGGCGCATCGTTATCGCGATGGCGACGGGGTGGCCGTGGATCTGCGGGAAGCGTTGCGCTGGGCGCATCAGGCTGCGGATTCCGGTGATGCACGGGCCATGGATTTTGTCGGATGGATGTATTTTCACGGGAAGGGAGTGGAGGCGCGGCCGGAGATTGCCGTGGGGTATTTCAAGGCTGCGGCAGGGAAGTCCCTGCAGGCCGCGTGGAATCTCGGGCTGAGTCATTTTGCGGGAATGGGTACTGCCCTCGATGTGCCTGCTGCTCTTGCGGTCTGGGAAGATGCGGCGGCCCGCGGGCACGGTCGTTCCGCTTCCACGGCAGCCATGGTCCGGCTCGCGGGCGACGGGGTGACAGCGGATGCGGCGGCGGCGCGCGGACTGGCAGAGCAGGCAGCCGGATTGAACGATCCGAACGGGCTGGTGGTTCTCGGGGAACTGCAGTTCAAGGCCGGTGATGATGAAGCGGCGGCGGCGACGTGGCGGAAAGTGGCGGCCATGAAGCAGACCGGGCGGACGGGGAATCCCGAGCAGTCGTCCGATGTCATGGCCGCGCAGCAGGGGGCCGATCTGGTGCGACTCATGGGCGTGCGGCGTGGAAACCGGGGAAAATCGCTCTGGGTCGATGTGCCGCATGTGCATCAGGGCTGGAACAACTGCGGGGCGACCAGCTGTGCCATGCTTGCGCGGTCGTTCGGAGCCGCTGTGGGCAGCTGGGAATTCAAGCGGTTCTGCCCGTCGTCGCCACCGGGGACGGGAACTGATTGGCAGGAACTCGTGGAGGCCGCCCCCAAGGTTGCTCAGAAATGGAAACTGGTCACCTTCGCAGATGACGAAGCAGGCTTTGCCGAAGCGACCGCCTTCGCCCGCAGCGAATTGGCAGCCGGCCGGGCGCTTGGCATCGATTTCAAGTACATCGGCCCGAAGTATCCGGGCGGAGAAGCCGGGCACACCCTTCTGCTCAGTGGGTATCTGGCGGAAGACGATCTCTATGTGCTGTGCAATCCGGCCATAGCGTCCCCGGGACTGCAGCTGATCACTCCGGACGACCTCAAGCGCTACTGGCGATCCGATGGCTACAGCCACACCTCCGGTGGCCGCATGTACCGTCCCGCGATTGTAAAGGTGATGAATTGATGGCGTGGCCCCATGCGTGCTTTGCCGGACGCCATGGAAGGTGGCGCATGGTGGCCGGGCACTGCGGGATCGTGCGGTTTCCACGCCCCGGCACGGCACCTTGATCGGATGGGGCTGCGGGCCTGGGGTAGCAACAGTCGGCCAGACCTTGTTTGGTCTCTCGTGGTCCCTTAGGTCCTTTTCGTCCCTTTGGTCCTTTTGGAAGTTGAGTAGAGGCCAGACCTTTTCGCGTGCGTGGGTTGGGTGGCATGCGAAAGGGGGGACTTTTTGGTCCCCCCTTGTTGCGGATTTTGGAAGTTAGCTGAACGGATGTGTGGTCCTGAGGGGATCAGAACTTGTAGTCCATGAGGACCTGAAAGCGGCCGCTGCTGTCGTTGAATTCGTCGGCGGTGACGGGGATACCGTAGTCGAGTTTGATGGGGCCGACGACCGGGAGGACGGCGCGGACGCCGAAGCCGACGTTGGCGTTGTAGTCGCTCGAGGAGAAGGCCCATGAGTCGGCGTTGACGAAGCCGGCGTCGGCGAAGACGGCACCGCGGACCTTGCCGAAGACCGGGACGGAGTATTCGAGAGTGATGTAGGCGGAGGTATTGCCGCCGATGGGTTCGCCGTTTTCGTCCTTGGGACCGACGTCGCGGAAGTCGAAGCCGCGGAGGTTGTTGGCACCGCCGAGGAATTCGCGTTCGAAGATGGGGACGCGTTCGCCATTGCCGAAGGTGTCGACGACGGCGGCGCGGCCTTCGACGAAGAAGATGGTATCGAACGGCATGTTCCAGAACTTCGATCCGGTGACGGCGAAGTTATAGACTTCGACATCGCCGCCGAGGAAGCCGCCGCTGAGGGCACCTTCCACCTGGATTTTGTGACCGCGGCGGGGTTGCTGGAAGCTGTCGCGGTTATCGTAGACCCATGCGGAGCTGAGGCGGCTCTGGAGGAACTTGCCTTCTTCGTCGCGGATGGCCTGGGAAGCATCTCCGTCGATGTCGTAGATTTCGACATTCTGGAGGGTGTAGGTCAGGCGGAGGTCCGAGTTATCGCCGAGGGGTTTGCGGAGGTTGAGGGATGCTCCGACGTCGCGCTGGTCGAAGTAGTCCGAGAGGAAGTTGCGTTCCGTCCAGAAGATGTCGCCACCGAGGGAGAGTCGCTGACCGAGGAAGTAGGGTTCGGTGACGCTGAGGAGGAAGTCCTTGCGCTGGGTACCGGCGCGGAGGCTCAGGCGGAAGCGCTGTCCGGCCCCGGTGAAGCGGGGCCAGTTGGCGATGTCGAAGTTCCGCTGGGTGATTTCGACCATGCCG
>CAZSDE010000170.1:988-7382 GCA_964605435.1 uncultured Akkermansia sp. | reverse complement strand
CGCCCAGGGCGGATTGATCCTGACCGGTACGCTCCTGATGGCGCTTGCCGGCGTGCACCTGCTGCTCCAGAACCACATTGAACCTTCCCTGATCTTCTTCGCCGCCGTCGGCCTCCTGCTCTCCAGCGCCATCGGACTCGCTTTCCTGCTCTCTGGCCTCGGTACACTGCGCGGCCGTCCCGGCAATCTCATCCTTCGCGGCATCTGTTCCATCGTTCTGGGTCTGACTTCACTGAAACTCGTTGCACTCAACGCCCACGACCATCCGGCGGGCGGGCCCAGCGCGTTCGATGCCATCGCCAACGCCATCGGTTTCTGCCAGACCGCTCTCCTCATCCTCGCCGGAGCCATCGCTCTCAGCCATCACAGCGATCCATGGGCCAATCGCCTGACCGACCGCCCGCAGACCGCGCCGCGCCGGAAATAAGCAGGCATCCTTTGCCGGAGCAGGATTGCGCCAAGGGGCACCCCGGGCACCTTCGGCCACACCGTGAGAGCCCTCCCGGCCGGGAACCCGCATGGTAAAGCCAGACCTCCGCCACGTATCCTTCCATCCCGGACTCCTCCGGAATGCAGACCGGAAACCCACACGCTACCCGAAATGAAACGGATTCATGACATCGCTCTCCTCGCCTCGGCGGCCCTTTTGATCAGCGCCCCGGCTCTGCCCGCAGCCGGCACCGTCAAGGTCATCCTGATGGCCGGTCAGTCGAACATGCAGGGTCAGGTGCAACGCGATCTCATCGATTACCAGGCCAGCGATCCAAAGACCAGCCACCTCTTCACGCACCTCCGCAGGGACAATCAGTGGATGGTGCGCGATGACGTCTTCATCAAGTACCTTGGCCGCCACGGCGGTCTGACGGTCGGTTACGGATCCGGCACCCGGACCGGCGTCGAACTGGAATTCGGATCCGTGCTGGGCGACGCCTGCGCCGAACCCGTGCTCCTGATCAAGGCCGCGTGGGGTGGCCACTCGCTCTACAAGCTCTTCCGCTCGCCCTCGGCCGGCATTCCGGAGGAACGGATCCAGAAGGAACTCGAGGACGGTATCCGGCAGACGAAGGAAAAAAATGCGAGGGAAAACCGCAGCGACCCGCTGCCGACCGAGGAATCAATCCGTGCCGGCTACGGCAGTTCCTACCGGCACATGCTCGCAGAGGTGAAGGAGACGTTCGACAACTACGAAACCCTGTTTCCACAGCTGAAGGGCACGAAACCCGAGCTTGCCGGCTTCGTCTGGTTTCAGGGATGGAATGATCAGTACAACGGAGCCGAGACGGAATACGAAGCAAACCTCAAGTGCCTCATCAAGGATGTCAGAAACGATCTAAAAGCCCCCGATCTTCCCGTCGTCATCGGAGTCATGGGACAGAACGGATCGAAGCCGGCCGGCGGTGCCATGAAGGTCATTCAGGATGCTCAGATGGCGATGGAGCAGGTTCCCGAATTCAAAGGGAACGTGAAAGCGGTGCGTACCGACGTGCTCGTCGACAAAGCCGCCGAGGAACTGTACCCAAACTGGCAGAAGAACGTCGCAGCGTGGCAAAAGGTCGGCTCGGATCATGGCTATCACTATCTCGGCAGCGCCATCTGGCACCTCCGCATGGGCCATGCCTTCGCCGAGGCCATGCGCACACTGATGAAACCCTAGCGGGCCGCCGCCGGGTCCATCCACTGGACCACGGATGAATCAGAAACAGACCGCCCAGAGCTTTGGTCCCAGAATGAACAGGCCGGCCATGGCCGCCGCCACGGAGGCCACCAGAACCGCCCCGGCCGCCGCATCCTCGGCGAGACGGATGCCCTCATCCTGTTCCTGGCAGACACGGTCGGCCAGCCGCTCCACCGCCGTATTCATGACTTCCGCCGCGGTCACCAGCCCAACCGCAAGCGCAAGGACCGCCGCCTCGAGGGCGGAAACCCGCAGCCACCACGCCATGCCGGCCACCGCAAGAGCTGCAGACGCATGGACACGCATGGACGGTTCTCGCCCGAGGGTTTCGCAGAACCCGCGGACCGCACAACCAAAACGCCGGCGCCATGCTTCCATGGCCTTCATCATGAACCAATCCAGCCCAGCCGCACCGGGAATCTTTCCGCTTTCCTGCCGCCCCGCATCCGCTTCTGCTCGCCCATGACCGGACCGCTGCGCATTGCCCTCGTCGCCCATGACCACCGCAAGGAACAGATGACCGCATGGGCGCAGCGCCACGCCGCACTGCTCGCTCCACATGCACTCTCAGCCACTGGAACGACGGGACGCCGCCTCTCCGAAGCCCTCGGCCGCGACGTCCATTGCTACCTGAGCGGCCCCATGGGCGGCGACCTCCAGATCGGTGCCCACCTCGCCGAAAAACAGCTCGACGCCCTCTTTTTCTTCTGGGATCCCCTGACCGCTCAGCCGCACGACCCCGATGTGAAGGCCCTCCTCCGCGTCGCTGTCCTCTGGGATGTCCCCTTCGCCTGCAACGAAACGTCAGCCACCCTCCTCCTCCGCGCCCTCAGCGGCCTCGCCTGAACTCAATCCCACCGGTGCCGCTGGCAGCCCAGCCACGCCAGCACCAAGCCAACCAGAATGTGCGCCATGAGCACTGCCACGCTCACACTGCTCGCACTCACCACCGTGGTCGGCACCGCCTGCGTCACCGCAAGGAAATAATCCGAATCCCGCATGGTCGAAAGCTGACCGCTCCAGCTCCAGTACGCCGCAATGAGCGGCTGCACGAGCCGTTCGATGGCTCCCGGCAGCGCCAGCACAGCTCCCGAAAGCGGCAGCTGGAACCCCACCAGATAAATGCTCAGCAGCGACGCCTGCTCCGGCGACTTCATCATCGCGGAAATCGCCAGACACACCGCCGTCATGGCATAATTCACCAGCAGCAGCAGCTTGAGACGTTCCCCGAAATCACCCGGCAGATTCGTGAAGTGATTCACAAACAATGCCATCCAGACCGCCTGGGCCGTCGCCAGCACCGCAAGGAAAACCACCTTGCTCGACAGATAAGCCATCGGCGAAACCCCACCCATCCGCTCCTTCTCGTAAATCAGCCGCTCGCCCGCAATCTCCCGCGCCGAATTGTTCGACCCCATCAGAGTCAGCAGTATCACCTGGAACATGACCAGTCCGGACACCAGACCACCAAGCTTCGCCTGCTTGGCCACAATGGCACTCTGCTTCACCATGGCCTCGGCCAGCGGGGTCCCCGGAGCCACAGAACGGTCCGGCATCGGATCAATCCCCTTGCTCGCAAAGATGACGACAAGGAACGGAAAACCGAAAAGCAGCGCGAGCTGGAGCACCAGTTGCGTGCGGTCCCGCACAAACAGTGTCCAGCGGCGCCGCAGCATTGTGAAAAACTGCCGCAGAAAGCCAGCCGGCCGGGCTCCTTTGCCGCCGCCTGCCTCAGCCGTCGCCGCATCGCCCTCCGGAGTGGCCGCACCTTCGTTCCCGGCGGCCATCCCCAGCGTTGCATAGTACGCTTCCCGGTGCTTCTGCCACGATTCATGCCATTCCTGCGACGGTCGCATGGCCAGCCGAGGGTACACTTCCTCGGCACTGGCGACGCTGAAATAATGAGTCATCGCCTCCGGCGGCCCATGGAACACAATGCGGCCCTCATACATCACGAGCACGGAATCATAAGTCTCCACCCCGCTCAAACTGTGCGTCACATTGATGACAATCCTCCCGTCTTCCCCGGAAAGCGCATCCAGCAACTGCACGATGTCGCGCTCGGACTGCGGATCAAGTCCGCTCGTCACTTCATCGCACAGCAGCAGACCCGGAGCACTCACCAGCTCCATGCCGAGCCCCAGGCGGCGCTTCTGCCCGCCGGACAGAACCGACACCCGCTTCTCCCGCATCGATTCCATGCCCACCGCCGCAATGACCCGGTCCACCACGGCATAGAACGCATCCCCGGTCTCCCGCGTCCGCAACCGCACGGCATTCTCGACACATTCCTCCACCGTCAGGTGATCGTAAGCGATGCTGAACTGAGGCACATAACCGAGTTCCTGCGGGGGAATGTCACCCCCCTCACTGATATTCTCCCCCCTCCAGAGAATCTGACCGCCACTTTCGAACTGGAGCCCGGCAATGACCTTGAGCAGCGTCGTCTTGCCACAGCCCGAGGGACCGACAATGGCCATGAAATGCCCCGACGGCACCCGCAGAGACACATCCCGCAGCAGATGCAGGTCTTCGCCGTCCCGGTCGATCGTATATTGTACTTCCTTGAGCTCCAGCATGCGTTTGGGTGATTTCCTGCAGGCTATGCGCCAGGACGGAAATGTCGAATGACGAATGGATTCTCTTCCACTAAGGTGAACTTTGTTCCCTTCCATGAGCGAAACCGCTGATTCCGCCAACCCCACTCCGACCAGTCGTCGCCGCCGCCGTCGTGAACTCCACCGCCCCAGGGGCCAGCGCTGGCTCGTGGCCATCTCCATGGTGTTCATCACCCTGCTGGCCGCCTATTTTTCCCTGACCGTCTGGCTCGATGGATACCTGAAAAGCGACCGCTTCCGCGAGTGGATCAGCGCCCGGATTTCGGATCGGCTCAAAGCCACCGCCCGCATCGACGGAGTTTCATGGCGCGGTACCTCGGCATTCGTTTCCTCGTTCGAGGCGGCAGGGTCGCCGGAGGCCTCGTTCGCCACACTGTCGGCCAACGACATCCGGGCAGACCTGAACGCCGGAGCCATCTGGGACCGCGCATGGCATGTCGAACGGGTCCAGATCGCCCGCGCCAGCCTCCAGTTTCCATCAGCGCTTACGGACACCGCCGTCCCGACAGCGGACCCACCGCAAACCGGCGACACCCCAGCCCCGCAGGGCGGCTTCCTCTCCTCCTTCCTGCCCAACCGCGTCGTGCTCGGCCCAATCCACACCGATTCCGTAAGCCTCGACTGGAAATCAGCCGAGGCCTCGGTAACCGCCCGCGGCATGACCGTCGAAATCAAGCCGTCGGACGACGACGGCTTCGTACTGGCCTCAGGCACCGGCGGCACCGTCAAAACCTCGTTCCTTCCCGCGACACCCATTGAAATCGAGGACTTCGATGCCTCATGGCAAAAGGGGGAAGTGAGACTCGACAGTTTCCGCGCGTCCGCGGCTAATGCCTCCATCAACGGCGAGGCCACCGTGCGCACAGCCAGCAATCCCCCGCAGCTTGATGCCCGCGTGTGGATCGCCGGTCTCGAACTCGCCGGCGTCATTCCTCCCGATTGGCTCAAGCGCCTGAGCGGCACCGCCCGCGCAGACGTCCGCCTCACCGGCAATCCCCTGGAAGCCGGACGACTCGCCTGCTCGGGCTCGGCGTCAATCGCCAAGGGCCTCATCGAAGGCCTCCCCATCCTCCAGATCATTGCCCGCAAAACCAGAAACGAAAGCTTCGTCCGCCTCGTTCTCAAGGAAGCCCGCACCGACTTCACAAGAACCCCAGACGGCGACTGGCTGCTCGAAAAGCTCCTCGTCGATTCCCCGGGCCTGCTCCGGCTCAAGGGATCGGCTGCGGTCGGAGCCACGGATACTCTCTCGGGTTCACTCCTCCTCGGCATCGTGCCAGGAACTCTCCGCTACCTCGCCGGCGCTGAACAGGAAGTCTTCCTTCCCATCGAAAAAGCAAACCTTTCCGCAACCGAACGCGCCCAGCTCAGCGCAGAAGATTCCGGACTCCTCTGGACACGACTCACCCTCGGAGGATCCCTCGCCAATCCCTCCGAGGACCTCTCGGACCGACTCGCCCGGGCATGGTTCAATGCCACCGTCGACGAAGTCCTCAGCATGTCCATGGAAGGAGCCGTCAAGGCAGCCGAAACCGCCTCGCGCGCCGCCAACGACGCCGCCTCCGCTTTCCTCGAAAAGTCCCCGGAAGCCATCGACAAAGGAACCGATCTCCTCCGCAAGGGAGCAGCAACAGGCGGCGGCATCCTCCAGAAAGGTGCCGAATCGGGTATCCGTGCCATCGAAGGCCTCCTGCCACGCTGATCTCCCCGGCTCCCACCGCCGCCCCAAAACGGAAATCAGTCGACTTCCCATAAAGCGGAGGGAAGTCCCTTGCATTGGAAGCAAGCCCACCCAATCTGCCGCTTCCCCGCCCCCGGCGCCGCGACATGAAATTCGCTATCCTCGGAGACATCCACGCGAACCTTGAGGCCCTCGATGCCGTCATGGAGGATGCCAGTGCCCAGGGAGCGGAACAGTTCGTCTGCATCGGCGACATCGTTGGCTACAACGCCAACCCGCACGAATGCGTCAGCCGCATCCGCGAACTGAACTGTCCAGTCGTCAAAGGAAACCACGACGAGGAAGCGAGCGCGCTCACGGAAATCGTCGGCCTCAATCCGCTGGCCCATGCCGCCCTCGAATGGACGCGCCGCCACCTCA
>CAZSDE010000170.1:0-978 GCA_964605435.1 uncultured Akkermansia sp. | reverse complement strand
GGACCCTTCATTTCTTGCTGGCATGGCTGCGCTAGGTGATGATTCCGGGAAGATCCTTGATGGGCTATCCCTGCGAGATTCCTTCGTCATTTATTCCGAAAAGGCGATCAATCTCCTTGAACCGTCAGGGGATGAGTTCGTTTGGACACGCCGCCAGCTCACGGAGGATGACAAGGACTGGCTCCGCAACCTCCGCATGGTCAGGCAAGTACGCGACTTCACGGTCGTTCATGCCACGCTCGATACGCCGACCGGCTGGGGCTATGTCATGAACCGCTACGACGCCGCGGCAAGCTTCCATTACCAGTTTACCCCGGTGTGCTTCTTCGGCCACACCCACACGCCGAGAATCTTTGTAAAGGGCCTCAGCGTATCGCTGGAATCAGGCGACCACATCCGCATCGCGCCCGGCAAGAAGTACTTCATCAATGTCGGCAGCGTGGGCCAACCCCGCGACGGCGACTGGCGCAGCGCCTACGCCATCTTCGATCACGATTCCGGCGAAATCGCGATCCGCCGCGTTCCCTACGACATCGCCACAGCACAGCGGAAAATCCGCGAAGCCGGCCTCCCCCCGCAACTCGCCGAACGTCTGAGCGCGGGCAAGTGAATCCATTCCCGCAAGGGCCACTGCCATGATCAATTTCCTCCGCGGCACCCTCGCCCAGAGCCTTCCTGACCGCGTCACCATCGACGTCGGCGGCGTCGGTTACGAAGTCTTCGTTCCGCTGAGCACGTACGACCGACTTCCCGCGCAGGGAGCAACGGTCACGCTGCTCACGCACTTCCACGTCCGCGAACAGGAACAAACCCTCTACGGATTCGCCGACGAACAGGAACGCGACCTCTTCCGTCTCCTCCTCCACCGCGTTACCGGCATCGGCCCCAAAATGGGCATCGCCATCCTCAGCGGCATGAGCGTTTCCGATTTCCAGCGCAATGTCGACGAGTACGGGCGGCTGGCCGAACTGACGGCCT
>CAZSDE010000169.1:1638-7385 GCA_964605435.1 uncultured Akkermansia sp. | reverse complement strand
GCGCTCGGCCGCCGCGAAGCCTGCCGGCTCGAGCAGCAGGGTGCCCTCGTCCAGCCGGAGGGTGGGCAATGGGAAACCTTCGTGAAGGGAAGCGATGCGCTCTATCGACCCGTCGACATGGCCATGGGACCGGATGGCGCCCTCTATGTGCTTGGCTGGGGCCGGGGCTATGGGGTTGAATGGGATGCCGCAGGCCAGATGACCAATGAAGGCAGAATCTTCCGGATTCTCCCGAGTGATGCGAAGCCGCTGCCGCCGCCGGATGCGACCCCGCTGGCGGACATGTCTGTGGATCGCCTCGTCGCGGAATTCGCGAGCGTTCTGCCGGTGCGCAGAATCGATGCCCAGGACGAACTGGCCCGGCGCGGCAAGTCCGTTCTTCCCGAACTGACAGCGACCGTCCGCAGTGGACATCTCAGCCGCATGCAGGAAACGTGGACCCTGTGGGCCATGGCCCGCTGCGGTCAGGACGATGCCTTCTTCGCCGGGACCGCCCGCAGTGGATCATTCCCCCAGCGGCTTCAGGCCATCCGCATCCTTGGAAACCGGAAGTCCGCCGCGTTGGCTGAACTGATGGATGCCGCCCTGAGCGATCCCGAACCCAGCATCCGCTTTGCGGCGTTGCAGGCCGTTCATGAGGCGCGGGCCGCGGACTTCGATGCCCGCCTCATCGTTCACGCGGCGGCCGAACGCGACCGCGTCGTCTACTATGCGGTCTGGCAGGCGATCAAGGATCTGGCGAAGCCGGATCGGATCCGGCCGCTGCTGCGTCATCCTGAGGCGCGCATCCGCTGTGCTGCCCTGCTGGCCTTGCTTGATTCCCCGCGGTCGAAGCCATCGCGCGAGCAATTGCTGACCCTCACTAAAGATGCGGATGAGGCCGTGCGCACGGTGGCATCGCTTGGTCTGGGCCGTGCCCTCAATGAGGCGATTCCGGCGAAGTCGGATGTCCCGGCCGTGGAACTGGCAGACAATATTTCTGCCGAGAGCAATCGTTCCTATGTGACGGGTGTGATGGAGAAGGGGAAGCCGAGCTACACGGACCGGCCGTACCGATTCACCCGGGTGCCCGACGCCGTGGCAGGTTCTCAGATCATCCGGACGGCCAACGAGGACGATGGCTCGCGCGGCAAATCATTTCTCACCTTCGAACTGCCGCTCGATGCCACCATCATGGTCGCTCACGATGTCCGCATCGCGGATCGTCCGCCATGGCTGCGTGCATTCGCCGATTCCGACCTGACGGTCGCCACGGAAGACACGGAATTCCGGCTGTGGTCGCGTGATTTTCCGCGGGGCCGGGTCACGCTCGGCGGCAACATCGGGGAAAAAGTCACGGGAGCGAAGGCGAACTACTTTGTGGTGATCCTGCCGAAGCCATTGCCGGCGCGCGCCTTTCAGACGACGGCGCAGGAATGCCTCGATGCCCTCCCGAAGGCACGGCAGCGGCGCGGCGAAGCCCTGTTCTTCACCAGCGCCGCCTGTGCCACCTGTCATCAGGTCAATGGCCGCGGCCTCAATTTCGGACCGGATCTCACGAACCTCGGCGACCGCATGGAGGCAGCGTTTCTGATTCAGAGCATGCTCGAGCCAAGCGCTGTCATCACGGAAGGATTCTCGGCACACATGGTGGAGGCCAGCGGAATGACCTACGCGGGCATTCTGCTGTCGACGGGACCGAAGCTGAAGCTCGGCCTGCTGGGCGGAACGACCGTTGAGCTTCCTGCGGAAACGATCACGAAGCACGAAACCCTGCCGGTTTCTCCGATGCCTCCGCAGGGTGCCCTGCTCGGACCGGACGAGGTCGCCGACATTGCTGCATGGCTGATTTCGCTGAAGGCTCCCGCTGAGACCGGGACGGTGCCGCCTGCCGGTCCTGGGTTGGCAGTGGAGCAGCGCGACGACCGCCTCATCGTGAGTCGCGATGGCAGGGAGATCACGCAGTACGTTTTCCGCGACCCCGCGATTCTGCGTCCGTACTTTGCGAATGTGCGGTCGCCTGGTGGTGCTCAGGTGACCCGGCAGCATCCTCCCGTGAATGGCATCGATGCCACGGACCACGAAACCATGCACCCAGGCTTGTGGCTAGGCTTCGGCGACATCAATGGCCACGATTTCTGGCGCAATAAGGCGAGCATGGAACACGTCCGCTTCACCGAGGGCCCGGAAATCAGCAACGATACCCTCCGCTTCGCCGCAGAATATCATCTCAAGTCAGCCGACGGCGTGCGTCTCGGCACCATGATTTCGAGCATTGAAGTGGCCGTGCTGGCGACGGGCCATCGGATCACATGGCAGGCCGATTTCATGGCTGCAGAAACGGAACTCGTCTTCGGGGACCAGGAGGAAATGGGTTTCGGTGTCCGCGTGGCCACTGCGATCACTGAAAAGGCCGGCGGTCTCATCACGGCGGCCAATGGCGACCGCACCGCCAAAGGAACATGGGGCCGCGCCTTTGATTGGTGCGACTACGCAGGCGAGTTCAAGGGTGGCCGCATCGGGGTCACGCTCATGCCGGATCCCGCGAATTTCCGGCCAAGCTGGTTCCATAACCGCGACTACGGCGTCATGGTGGCGAATCCGTTCGGCCGGAAGTCGATGCAGCAGGGCGAGGCCAGCCGGGTCGTCGTGAAACCCGGGGAACGTCTCAGTCTGCGCTTCGGCGCATGCTTCCACGCTTCGGCTGCGGCTGCCGCCGCCGATCCGGCCGCCGCCTACCGTGAGTTCCTCGAACAATCAAAGATAACGTCCACGGAACCGGAACGCCGATGATGGTGCGGATCATGGAGAAGCACTTGCTGCCCCGTGAATCATCTCGGCACCGTCGCGTTGGTGCAACATGGCCGAGCCTTCCTGCGTCTCTGCGATCGATGAAACCGATGCGTGAATTTCTGATGCTGATCGTCATGGCCGTCTGCGGTCGGGAATGTGTGTCGGCGGCCGAAGTCGTGGGTACGTCGGTGATTCCGCACCGGATGGAGCCGGCCATGCGTTACCGGAAGGCTCCGGATCCGGACCTTGCGGCAAGGGTGCAGCTCTTCATCAAAGGGCCCGCCACCCCGGCTGCGTTCGATGGCAGGAAGCCTGCAGAATTGCTCGCATCGGGAGACTGGGCATGGCACGATTTGGCCACGGTTGTGCCTGCCCCGGAGGGCGCGCTCACGGTTTGGTCGTTCAATGGAAAGTCGTCGCGCTGGGGCTGCGGTCAGTCGTTCCGCATGGAGGCGGAGGGACTTTCGGATCAGGAAATTTCGATCAAGGCTCCGGTTTCGTGGATTTCAGCAGCGACATTTCTTTCCTCGGACGGAGCGCCGCAGCCCGACCGAGTGCTCGTTCATGTGGTCAATGATTCCGATGTTCCCCTTGAGCTGCGGCAGCTGCGGCTCTGGCTTCCGAAGGATTTGCAGACGTGGCAGACCCTGTGGCCGCAGTCCCCGGTGGACGTCGCCGTGACCGTGCCGCCGCGGGACAAGGGATTCGTGCAGATCAAAACGAAGCCGCTTCCTCTGAGTTATGCGGCCGTCGAGTTGGCGGGCCCCGCGGGTTCCCTGTGGGCTCATCTGCGCGTGCGCAGCGAGTCGTTCGCCATCAGCGGTGGCTGGGTGGGCGAACACGTGCGGCACGAATCCTTTCTCCGCCTCCTCGCAAGCCTCCACGTCGATACGGCCCACATCGGCAAAACCGATGGCTACACGGACAACAAAGCGCTCTACGACCGCTGGCCACTCAAGCTCTTCAATAAACTCCCGCCGGAAGAATTCGACCGGGACGACTGGCTGCCGCGTCTGCACGCGGTCGAATTCCTCGGCGAGCCGCAGTACGGCGGCGGACGGCCGGTTCCGCCGCAGGAAGTGTTCGATCAACTCCTCCCGTGGCGCGGCAGCCGGCTCCCCACCACGGTCACTCACAGCGAGGAACGCATCTGGCGATGGTACGCGGGATTGTCCGATTTTCCGCACTACGATGCCTACCGCGTGGTGGCCCCGTCGCCGGACGCATGGGGACAGTACGACCGCTGGGACGGCCGCCGCATCCGCTGGGGTGCTCCGCTTGAGACGATTGGCGACATGTGCCGGTCGCTCCGCGAACTGAACCGTCCGATGGCCTGTGCCTATTGGTCGCAGGGACCGCATCACGGCTGGAACAATGCATGGGATGGAAGGAAACGGCGCGCCCCGACGCCCGACGAACTCCGCGCCCAGGCCCTCCATGGCATTTCCTCGCGCATCACTTCGCTGTACTGGTTCAATCTGAGCCGCAAGTCCCTGCTGCGCTTCCCGGATACATGGGATGCCATGCGCCGGATCGGGCGCGAAATCCGCATGCTCGAGCCTCTGCTGCTCGAGGGCGATGCCTACCGCTTTGTCCGTCAGCCCAGCGAAGGAAAGCCCGACTGGGAACTGGCGTCGGTCGCAGCCCCTGCGGCCGCTGTGCTCTTTGCCCTCGACGTAGCGTACCAACCGGACCCCGCTGAGCAGGTCTTCGCATTCGGGCCGCCACGGCTGGCGACCTTCCGCTTCGCTCTGCCGTCATGGATCCGGAATCCCGCGGAAGTCTTCCGCGTCGATGCGGAAGGAATCCATCCCGCGGAATGGAAGGCAGCCGATTCCGGAATTGAAATCACGGGCCGTTTCAGCCGCGATGCCATCTTTGTCGCCAGCAGCGATCCCGAAGTCCGCCCGGCCATCGCCGCCCGCCACCGCAAGGCGCTCGACCACGAAGCCGCCAACGCCATCGGTCAGGAATCGATCGAAAACATCGGCAATTGATGCTGCCAGTTCCGCGGAAGGGTCAACTTGGCGGAAGGATGGCCGGCCTTGTGAAAGTATCTGTGCGCCACCGCTGCGGTGCTGCGGTCAATGGGGACCGTCGATGGGCTGGTCTTCGAGGAAGGCGAGGGCTTTGTCGTAGGAAGCCCGTTCCATGAAGTGATTGAGCCGGGGCGGCAGCGTCGGAGCGAGTTCCTTGGCGAGGCTGCTGATGGCAAACGAGACATCCTTGAGTTTTTCGAGGTGGGTGGCCGGGTCGCTGTCGCGCAGTGAATGATCGGCAATGATGGCGAGGCGTTCGCGGAGCAGTTGGGCGAGTCGGGCGGGATCGTTCATGGCTGGGCGGGGTCGAGTCCGGGATGATTGAGATCGAGACGGTAGAGGATCTGGTTGTAGTCGTAGCGCGGAGTCTTCAGGGGGTTGCCGGAAAATTCGGCGGACCATGTGCCCTCGAAGTGAATGATCTGACCATTCTGCTGGTCCATGAAGCTGTGGTGAACGGGATTGTAGAAGGAATACCGGGGATGGGAGGCGACCTTGACGGTGCGGGACCACGGGCCGTCCGGCGATCTGGATTCGGCGTACCAGACTTCGCCGAGGTACGAGGGGGCATCCTTGACGCCAGTGGCCACGCCGATGAAAATCCAGCGCTGGCGATGCGCATTCCAGCGGACACTGCCGCCGTGCATGGAAACTGCGTTCCCAGCAGGATCGCGCAGGGCGAAACGGGCGTCCCCAGCGGCCATGGTGCCAGCCTTCAGCAAGTCGGCTTCTTCCTTCTGGCTGGTCGGCGCATGCTCGCGTTGCCATGTCCAGTGGCGCGCCGCCGGATCAAACCAGAGCGCTTCGTACGACTGCGGATTACTGAGATCCCCGAGATCGGCGCGGACGCGCGTAAGGGGCAGGGGAGAAGCAAAGTAGATCCAATCGCCCTCGCGGACCGCATGACCCCGCGGAAAGCGCCAGGTTTCCTCCTTC
>CAZSDE010000169.1:991-1595 GCA_964605435.1 uncultured Akkermansia sp. | reverse complement strand
TAGATCGCAATGCCTTGTTCGATGACCGGGGCGAGCCCCGGAAATCGTCCCCAGTGAGCGACGAGGGTTTCCTTGCCCTCCTTGTCAGGAACATTCACGAGACCCTGCATCCAGACGACCCCGCTGCCGTCCCGCGGCATCATGCGGCGAAGCCGGTCAGGATCGGATTGGTCCGTGAAATATCGAAAGCGGAATCCTCCACGTTCGTCAGGAACGGAATCGCTCACCGCACAGGTTGTGTGAAAATTCCCCAGCGGATACGTGACCACCGAAGTGTCGCCCCACAGCCAGAAAATACCTTTGCCGAACGGAACCGCCTGCACCGAATCCTGACCCGTGACCGGAAAGGGATTCTCCGGTTCCGGCGGAACAGGTTTGCCAAGGAGGAGCGAATCGCGGAAGCGTCCGCGGCCCGTCTGCCGACCGAGTCGCTCGGCAGGCTGGGTCCGGCGCACGCGGACTAACACGGTCCCGCCAGCCTGCGGGCTGATGCGGACACCCGCGTAGCCGAATCCATCCTTCGCCACTTCATAGCCCGGACCACTCACGTGAAACCACGTAGTCTGACCGATCAGGTCGGGATCGCTCACGGCAATCCATCCGG
>CAZSDE010000169.1:700-954 GCA_964605435.1 uncultured Akkermansia sp. | reverse complement strand
CATTGTCGGTGACGAAGCGCTGTTCGCTCACCGTGCGGAGTTCCATGAGCGGAACGCCCGATTCTGTGGCATCATCGACAACATGGATCCCGGCATACCCAGGCTCGGCCGCATGAAGCCGGCTCAGAATCACAAGGAGGGTTGCTGCCCAGTGTCTCATCGGAAAGGCAAAGCGGGAAAAGCGGTGCGGATGTCAGCCATGAAAAAAGCCGGGGAAGGCATCGACCTTCCCCGGCTGCGAATGAAGTGCGTGC
>CAZSDE010000169.1:0-690 GCA_964605435.1 uncultured Akkermansia sp. | reverse complement strand
AGCCGGATCGACGGCTTCCTTGACGGCTTCGGAAGCTTTCTCGGCGGCGGCCTCAACCTTTTCAGTGGCTTCGACGGCGGCTTCCTTGGCAGCCTCGACGGCACCGGCTGCAGCGTCCTTGGTGGCTTCAGCGGCACCGGCCGCAGCGTCCTTGGCAGCGTCAACAGCGCCAGCAGCAGCTTCCTTGGTGGCTTCAGCAGCGGCCTTGGTCTTGTCGGCAGCTGCAGCTGCAGCGTCCTTGACGGCTTCCTTGGCTCCGGCGGCGGCTTCGCTGGTCTTTTCAGCAGCAGCCTTGGCGGCTCCTTCGACCTTGGCAGCGGGCTTCTCGCAGGCCGCGAGGATGAGGGCGGCAGCTCCGAGGGTGGCGAGAGTGGTGAGTTTCATTTCCTTGAGGTAATGTGGATGGTTCAACTGATTTCCTTTGGCTGGCAAGGGATCGTGGCCCCTCTGCCTTCCGCAGTTCCATAAGGAAAGACCGCATTCCGGCTCCCGTCCAATGCAAATCTCGTGCTTCTTCGTCATTGCAGAGACCCGCGGAAACGGGTTTCCTGGGAACGTACAGAGAGGGACAGAAAAAGGTTGAGTGTTATGTATACGATCGCTATACTCGCGGTAGTTGGAACCAGACCCCTTCGCCAATATGCCTGAATCTCCCACCAGCCGATACCTCCGATCCAGTGGCCGTCACGA
>CAZSDE010000168.1:0-7390 GCA_964605435.1 uncultured Akkermansia sp. | reverse complement strand
CAAGCCCCAGACCTTCATGAATCTCAGCGGCGTCTCGGTGGCTGCCGTCTGCCGCTTCTTCCGTCTCGAACCTGCCGAAGTCCTCGTGGTATGCGATGATGTCTCTCTCGCCCTCGGCCGCCTCCGCATCCGGCTCTCGGGTTCCGCCGGGGGCCAGAATGGCCTCAAATCCGTAATCGGCTGCCTCGGCACCCAGGATTTTCCCCGGCTGCGCTTCGGTGTGGGAGCCCCGCAGTTCGCCACGCTGAGCGATCAGTTCCTTCCGGAGGAAAAACCCACCGTGGATAAATCGCTTGAGAATGCCGCAGACGCTGTCATGATGATCGCCCTTCGTGGCCTTCCAGCCGCGATGAACCATTTTAATCTCTCTGAAAACAAACCCAACCTCCCGCCCCAGAAGGGCACGAAACCTCCATTCGACTCCGGAAATGAAGCGCAAGTATGAAGGCCTGATCGTCCTCGATACCCGTGGCAAAGAAGACACCGTCGATACCATCGTGAGCAAAATCGGCCGCGACATGGAACTCGAGGGAGCCCGCCTCGAACAGATCGACCACCTCGGCAAAAAGAAGTTCCCCTACGGCAGCAAGAAGCTCACCGATGGCTACTTTGTGAACTACATCATCGAGGCCGACGCCGCTTCTCTCCGCAAGGTGGAATCGAAGCTCCGCCTCAATAACGACGTCCACCAGCAGAACTTCTTCCGGATCGAAGCCTGAGGCTTCTCCCCACGGAACAGTTCCCGCACAGCAGCGGCGCTCCCTCAACCGGAGCGCCGTTCTGCTTTTCTGGGGAATTCCCGATCGGCATCGGGGGCGGAACGCTGCCGATCTGTCAGGGTCCTCGCTGAGTCACGAGCGCATCCAGCAGCACCAGCAGACCGGCACGGATCGTCGGCAATTCCATGAAGGGCGGGGTTCCGCCCATTTCCGGGGTTCTCGGCACGTGCACGAACAAGGAACGTCCGGCCGCCGCATGGCCGCGGCGCGACGTCAGCCGCAGCAGCCGGCAGTAGAAATCATTGCAGACAAAACGTCCGGCGTCGTCACTGACCCCCGCCGGGACACCGGCCGCCTGCATGGCATCCGCCAGTGCCCGGACATCGGGCCCGCAGCGGAAGGCCTTCCGTCCCCCCGGGACGGCCGGCACCTCCCGCCGCACCGCGCCCGCATTGTCCGGAATCCGGTAATCGCACCAGTTCACTGCCTGCTCTTCCGGGGTAATGCGGTCGCGCGGACCCACTCCGGTCGCCACAATCCAGCGTGGACGCAGGATCCGGACGTGCTTCCGGGTCAGTTCCCACGCGGGTCCTGCGGACACCGGAAGCACGAGCGAACGAATCACGGCATTTCCGCTCAGCCGATAACCATCAAGGGCCAGAACGGTTTCGCCCGAAGGATTGCGCTGATCCCCGCCAAAGGGCTCAAAGCCCGTCAGCAGCAGCGTCTGCCCCGCCGTACTCATGCCAGAATCGAGCGGATCACCGGAGCCGGCTCCACTCCCGTGAGCCGCTGATCCAGTCCCTGGAATTTGAAGGTGAACCGTTCGTGATCGATCCCGAGACAGTCGAGAATCGTCGCGTTGATCTGATTGATGTGCACCGGATCGGCGGCGGGACTGTAGCTGAAGTCATCGGTTTCTCCATGGACGGCGCCGCCGCGGATGCCACCGCCGGCCAGCCACATGCAGAAGTTGCGGGGGTGGTGGTCCCGGCCGTAGTTTTCCTTCGTGAGGGTTCCCTGGGAATAGACGGTCCGGCCGAATTCGCCGCCCCAGACCACGACGACGTCATCCAGCATGCCACGCTGCTTGAGATCCTGAACAAGGGCCGCACAGGCCTGATCGGTGTCGCGGCACTGATTGCCGAGTTGCTGCGGGAGATCGCCATGCGAATCCCAGCCGCGGTGCATGATCTGCACCATGCGCACCCCGCGTTCCACCAGCCTCCGCGCCAGCAGAGCACTGCCCGCAAAGGATCCCGGCTTCGTCACTTCCGGACCGTACATGTCGAGGACTGCCTGCGATTCCTTCGAAAAATCCGTCAGTTCCGGCACACTGCTCTGCATGCGGTACGCCATTTCATACTGCGCAATCCGGGTCTGCACATCCGGATCGCCCAGCCGCTCGAAGCCCTTTGCATTGAGCGCGGCCACCGCATCGAGCATGGCACGGCGGCCCGCCGGGGCCACTCCCGGTGGATTGTCCAGATACAGGACGGAATCTCCAGTCGAACGCAGCACCACCCCGGCGTGCCGACCGGGCAGAAATCCCGGCCCCCACATGCGGCTGAAGAGTGCCTGCCCATTCGATCCATCCGGAAACCTCGGCATCAGACAGACAAAGGCCGGCAGGTCGCTCGTCTCCGCTCCCAGCCCATACGACAGCCACGATCCCATGCTCGCCTTGCCGGGCACTTCACTGCCGGTCATCACAAAGGTGCAGGCGGGATCATGATTGATCGCGTTCGTGTGGACGGTCTTCACAAGGGCGATGTCGTCGGCGATTTTCGCGGTGTGCGGCAGCAGTTCACTGACCCAGCGGCCGCACTGGCCGTGCTGGCGGAAGGTGAATTTCGAGGGAGCCACCGGAAAGCGTCCCTGCCCGCTCGTCATGGTGGTGAGGCGCTGGCCGCGGCGGATTGACTCCGGCAGATCCTTATCGAAGAAGGCGGCGAGGCCCGGCTTGTAATCCCATGTGTCCAGCTGGGACGGGCCGCCATTCATGTGCAGATAGATGAGGGCCTTCGCGCGGCCCTTGCGGTGCGGCAGACCCGGCAGGGCGGGATGAACCGGGGAAGCCGCCGACACCTTGCCCGCCTGCAGCATGGCAAGGGCAGCCGCTCCGAAACGCAGACCCGTGCTGCCGAAGAACTGCCGGCGGGTCTGGAGAAGTTCATGCTGAAGAATCGGTGAGTCCATGAATCAGTTCCGGTTGGTTGCTTCGTCGAGGTTCAGAATCGCATTGGCCACCATGGCCCACGCCGCCAGTTCCGCCGCATCCACGCCATCGGGGGGAGCGGACTCGCCAAAACGGATGGCCTTGCCGGCCTCGGCCGGAGCCGCCCGGTAGGTGGTCAGCTGGTTCTCCAGAAGAGTCCGCAGCACCGCCAGTTCATCCGGGCGCGGACTTCTCGTGAGCACCCTCCGGAACATGGAGGCGAGACGCCCGTCGGTTTCCCCGGAATCCTGGAGCGTCCGTGCCGCCAGGGCGCGGGCCGCCTCGACGAACTGCACGTCGTTCATGAGCTGAAGGGCCTGGAGCGGCGTATTGCTGCGCTCGCGGCGGCTGCACGACTGCTCGCGGTTCGGCGCATCGAAGTTGACCATGAGCGGCGGCGGAGCGGTCCGCTTCAGGAAGGTGTAGAGACTGCGCCGGTAAAGCGACGGACCGTGGTCCTGCTCGTAAAAACGGGTATTCGATCCGACAAAGCCGACCGGTTCCCAGATGTTGGGGGGCTGATAGGGCCGCACGCCCTTGCCACCCATGTCCATGACCATCAGTCCGCCTGAAAAGAGCGCCTGATCCCGCAACTGCTCGGCATCCAGCCGGAACCGCGGACCACGGGCCAGCCTCCGGTTCGCAGGGTCCTGCAGCCATGCCTCCGCCGGAGCCGCACTGTCTCTCCGGAAGGCAGCACTCGTCACCATGAGCCGCAGCAGCCGGCGCGTGTCCCAGCCCTGATCCTGCCACCAGAGCGCCAGCCAGTCGAGCAGTTCGGGATGCGAAGGCACCGATCCCTGGGTTCCGAAATCATGACTCGTCTCGACGAGGCCGGTTCCGAAGATCTGCTGCCAGAAGCGGTTCACGGTGACCCGGGCCGTCAGCGGATTGCTCCGGTCCGTGAGCCACCGCGCAAGGTCGAGGCGCGTCGCCCGGCCGTCCGGCCGCTGCTTCCGGAGCGGCGGCAGAAATGCCGGTGTCGCCGGTTCCACCTTCTCGCCCGGTTTGTCATACTGCCCTCGGATCATCACAAAGGCATCGCGCGGAGTGTCCAGATCGCGGAACACAAAGGTGGAGGGCTGCGCCGCTTCGGCTTCGCTCCGCTTCCTGCGGACGTCGGCCAGCCCGGACCGCGCCTCTGCAAAGACTGTCTCCGTGCTCCGGCAGACTTCCTGCAGATAGTACGCCCGCAGGGCCGCGCGCACTGCCGGCTCCAGCGCCTGATCGGAACCGTCCCGGATCACGGACCGCAGGGCGGACGGAGCCTGCAGATCATCCTTCCCGGCCATCGCCCGGCGCCACGCCGCAAAGGACAGTCCGGGATCAGTGACGGGATCAATGCGGCCCGTCGTTCCCATGTGGTCGAACCATGCCGTGCCTCCATGCACCGTGAAGGCATAGCCCGTGACCGCAAGTCCGGCCGGCATCGCCATTTTCTCCGCAGGCACTTCAAGGCGCACCCAGCGGCCGGGCTCAGGCAACGGCCCGGCCACGAAACGCTCGGGCGTGCCTTTGGCTCCGAATTCAATGATGTCCTGACCCCAGACGGCGCGGTGCTTCCATGTACCGCCGCTGAGAAACTGAATCATGACTTCTTCGGGCGGGTCGGCCGGATCGAGGTATACCATCACGAAAACAGATGCCTGCGGCGGCACCACCAGCGGTTCCGCACCGGATTCATAATAGTCCTGCGCCATGCCCGGCCCGCTCCGCTTGAGCGATACCTTGCCGCTGAAAACCGGATCGGGAGCGGCCGTGAGCTGCAGCGGATGCCCGCTCGCACCCGCCTTGGCACCCGCGGGAAATCCATCCTCGAACCACAGTTGCACGGTCACCACTGGCTCCGGACGCGGCGTCTGCTCGGCAGGGTCGGCATACTTCACAGATGCCATGGCAGCTTCCATCTCCTTCCGGATGCCCGCTTCCAGACTGTTCCATTCCTGCTGCTGCTTCTCCGCGTCGGCCGCCTTCACCTTCACCACCGGAGCCGTCAACAGCGTGTTCCCATCCATCGCCGGATCCGCATTCGACACAAAGAACGCATAGAGCGAATAGAAATCGCGCTGCGAAACCGGATCGTACTTGTGATCGTGGCAGACCGCGCATCCCGCCGTGAGCCCGAGAAAAGTCTGCGCCACCGTCGACGCCCGGTCGACCGCATACCGGAAAATCAGTTCGGCATCGATCGATCCCCCTTCTCCCGTGGTAACGTTGCAGCGGTTGAATCCCGTGGCAATGATGGCGTCGTCGCCGTCTTCCGGCATGAGGTCTCCGGCAATCTGCCAGTGAGTGAACCGGTCGAAGGGCAGGTTCTCATTGAAGGCCCTCACCACCCAGTCCCGGTAGGCCCACATCTGCCGCTCGTTGTCGAGGTGCATGCCATGCGTGTCTCCATAGCGCGCCGCATCAAGCCAGTGCCTCGCCATTTCCTCGCCGTGACGCGGCGACGCAAGGTAGCGGTCCACCATCCGTTCATAGGCTTCCGGAGCCGTGTCGGCCACAAATGCCTCTGCTTCCTCCAGCGAGGGCGGCAATCCCGTGAGCGCAAAACTGACCCGCCGGATCAGAGTGGCCCGGTCGGCCTCGGGCCGCGCCGGCAGATTCCCGAATCCCTCACCCAGAAAGGCATCGATCGGATGCCCGGGCACCGCAAGATCCATGGCCCGCGGTGGCTCGAAGGACCAGTGCTTCTCGTAGGACGCCCCTTCCTCAATCCACCGCCGCAGCAGCTGCCGCTCCTCTTCGCTCACGGTCTTGTGCGAATCCGGCGGCGGCATCAATTCGTCCGGATCGTTCGTCACCAGCCTCTCCCAGAGCAGACTGGCCCCGGGATCACCCGGCACCACAGCAGCACGCCCGTCGGAATTCTTCGCAAGCGCTCCCTCGGCAGTGTCCAGACGGAGGTCTGCCTTCCTCTTGGCCGCATCAAATCCATGACAGGCAAAACACCGGTCCGCCAGCAAGGGACGGACTTCCCGGTTATACGACACCCCTCCCGCCACCGGAAGGACCACGGAAACAGATAAAATCAGCAGCAGGCGCATCGCCTACCCAAACGCCCGCGGCACTGCCACTCTGTCACAGCACACCACCAGCCCCGCAAGGCCGCCGGACCTCAGTTCCTGATGATGGTCGCCTTCTTCCGCAGCTTCTCCATCCACTTGTCAGTCGCTTCCCGCTTCCGTTCGATCATGAGACGGCGCTCGATCTCGGCATCAACCTCTTCCTTCGGCCTCAGCTTGCCGGCCTCGCGGGCCTCAATCCAGAAGATGTAGTAGTTGCCCCCGAAGCTGACGACGTCGCTGATGCGCCGGTCCGCCAACCGGACCACCATGCGCCACATGGCCGGGGCCAGATCCTTTTCCTCGACCCAGTCCCAGCTGCCGCCCTTCTCTGCCTTGCTGTCGCGCGAGTACGTGCGGGCAATCGTCGCAAAGTCATCTCCGTTCGCCAGTTTTGCGCGGATCTCCTTCGCCAGTGCCTGCTGCCCCGCTGGCGTAGAAGCAAGGTCATCGCCGGGAATGGTCACCGACCACAGCTTGAGACGGTCGCCCTCCCGGAACTCGGAAATATTCTTCTTCAGATACGCCTGCTTTTCCTCTTCCGTGAAATACGAATTCTTCACCGAAGCAAACTGACCACGCATCATCTCGGCAATCACATTGCGCCGCTGCAGCTCGAAGAACTTCTTGTAGCTCATCCCGCTGTCCGTCAGCTCGCGCAGAAACCTGGCGCGGTCGCCATTGAATCCCTTGCCGATGAACTGTGTCTTGATGGTCTCCTCCGCATAGGCATTGACCTTGGAACTGAAGGCGGCCTCGAATGGTTCGAATTCCTTCAGAATCAGTTCCTGGTCAATCAGCTGGTCGAGCACCTTGGACCGGAGCTTCGCGCGCTCGGTCTCGAATTCCTTTGGATCGGGAAACCTCCGGCGCAGGTCCAGCTCGTTCGCCTTGAAGAGTTCCTCGACCTCGGAATCGAGCACGGGACGGCCATTGACCACGGCAGCGATGCCGTTGCGGGCCGCCGAAACGGGCAGCATGGCAATCAGAAAGCTGGCAATCAGTACGGAAAAACGGAACATCATGTCTGGTCTGCGGATGGAGCGCTGCAGCGGACCGGGTTTATTCCCAGAGATAGGATTTTCTTTCGTCCAGCACCTGTCCACCCTGCAGCAGGGTGCACTTCCATCCCAGAATCGATCCATTGCGGCGGAATTCGTCTCCCACCACCTCGAATCTCGCCATGCCATCCCGGGCGGGAGCCTCCAGTTGCTTGCTATGGACCGTAAAGCCAGTCGCCGACTGACGGTAGTCAAACCGCAGCGTCACCGGACGGCTCCGGTCCGCAACGCGCCAGAAGAATGTATAATAGTTGCCTTTGCGGGCCTGCCGTTCCTCCTGCGTGACGGCACCGTAAAGCAGGCGCTTGTGCTCGAAGGGAAGGCTCT
>CAZSDE010000167.1:5337-7396 GCA_964605435.1 uncultured Akkermansia sp. | reverse complement strand
TTCTGCTGCTGCTGGCCCTTGCTGCCCTTGCGGCAGTTTTTCTCAATCAGACCGTATGGGGCCGTCACCTTGTGGCGACGGGCCGCAACGAACAGGCGGCGCGCTTCAGCGGGGTGCGGACCGATGCGGTGCGCATCATGGCGTATGTGATCTGTTCGCTGCTCGCGGGTTTGGCTGGCATTCTTTTCCTGCTTGAGGTGAACAGTGCGCAGGGGTCCGGATTTGGAAACTTCTACGAGCTCTGGGCCATTGCCGGGGCGGTGCTCGGCGGCTGCAGCCTCCGCGGTGGGCAGGCTGGCGTCGCCGGTGTCCTTCTGGGGATCCTCATGGTCGCCGAAGTCCGCCAGGCGGTCGGTCTGATTGTCCGGGACGAGTTCAAGGAGTTTGTGATCGGCTGCTTCATTCTCGCTGGCGTGGTTGCCGATGAAGTTCTCAGCCGTTTTCTGTCGCGCCGCCGCTGACGGCGGGTTTTTGAGCTGCTGTTGCAGGTGCCGGCTTTCGGCTGTGGCGATGATGGATGCCGGGTGGGTAGTTGCGGGATGGGGGATGGTGGGGTAGTGGGCTGGTCATGAATGAGAAGCTGACCGGAAATGTACTGTTGAGCGGGGTTGAGGCGGGGTTGGAGGAATCGCGTGTGCTGCGGGCGGGGCCGTGGACGATGGAATTGGCCGGCGGGCAGCTGCGGACCATGCGGATTGGCGGCGTGGAGGTGGTGCGGAGGGTGTATGCAGCCGTTCGGGATGGCTTCTGGAATACGGTGCCGGGCATGATCAGCGGGATGGAAGTCGAGGAAAGCGACGGTGGGTTTACGGTGCGCTACCGGTCTGAACACCGGCAGTTCGAGGCCGATTTCGTCTGGGATGCCGAGATTACGGGCCATGCCGATGGCACGGTGCGTTTTGGGTTCGATGGGGTGGCGCGGAGGACATTTGCGAGGAACCGGATTGGCCTGTGAGTGGAGAAGTGGCGGAGCGGGCGTTTCCGCATCTGGTGGATCCGATGCAGCCGGTCCGTGGGCTGCATGATTTCCGGGTGATCCGGCATGCCGCGGTGGAAGGGGTCACCGTTGAGGTGTCGTGTGAGGGCGATGTCTTTGAAATCGAGGATCAGCGCAACTGGACCGATGCGAGTTTCAAGACGTACAGCACGCCGCAGCGGATTCCTCTGCCGGGGACGATCCGGGAAGGTCAGCGGGTGAGGCAGGCGGTGACGTTGCGGTTGCTGGGAAATGGGGCGGCCGGGCTTGCTCCGGCCACACCGGCGGCGGTGGTGGCGGAAGTGCAAATGCGCGAAGGAGTGGCGCGTCATCAGTGGCTGCCTGAGCTGGGAATCGGGCACGCTGTGACCGGTCCGAGGATGCTGAGCGAGGTTGAGGCGGGGCTGCTGCGGGCTGCCGGGATGGCGTGGCTGCGGATCGATCTGGATTTCGAGTCTGGCAACTGGCGGGAGGTTCTCGGCGACGGACTGGCGCAGGCCGGGATGTGCGGAGCCAGCGTGGAAGCGGCGCTGCATTTGCCCGAGGATCCCGGGACGGCGCTGGCGGAACTGGTTTCGCTGAGTTCCGTCTGGTCCGGCCGAGTCGCGCGCTGGCTGGTCCTGAGCCGGGGCAAGCCGGCTACGCAGGTCCACGCGCTGGAGGCTGCGCGCCGGGTGCTCGGGGGCAGTGCTCCCGTCGGCGGGGGAACCGATTCCGATTTTTTCCAATTGAACAACAACCGTCCTCCGGCTGCGCTGCTTGACTTTGTATCTGTGCCCATGAGGCCCCTCGCGCATCAGTTTGATGAACTGACTATGTTCGAGAATCTGGCGGGTCAGACAGCGGTGATGGAAGCGCTGGCTTCAATCTATCCGGGGTTGCCGCGCTACGTTTCGCCCGTGAGTCTGCGGACGAGGGCGCAGAAAGGGCCGCCGATGCCGGCGGGTCAGATGCCGGCGCAGGCCGATGTGCGGCAGATGTCGCTGGTCGCGGCGGCGTGGACGCTGGGCTGTGTGGGGGCGCTGGCGGAAGCTGGCGCGGCCGGGGTGACGCTGTTCCAGACGCTTGGGCTGCGCGGTGTCA
>CAZSDE010000167.1:4787-5247 GCA_964605435.1 uncultured Akkermansia sp. | reverse complement strand
TGTGGCCGGAGTCGTGCGCGGATTCGCGGTGGAGCGCGGTGGAAGCCGCCGGGTTTTTCTGGCGAACCAGACAGCGCGTGCGCAACGGATCAGGCTCAACGGGGTGCGCGGCGGGGCAGGGATTTTCCGTGTGCTTGATGCGGCTGCGGCCGGCATGGCGGTGCGGGATGCCGAGGCCTTTGCCTCATCTGGTCCGGGCGTGGCGGTCGCCGATGGAGTGCTCACGCTCGGGGCTTACGCCACCGCTTGGTCCGTCTGAACGTACCTGCCTTTTCCGGACGGACTGCGGAATGGCTTTCGCGGGTTGAGCCGTGGATGTATCCGGAAAAAGAAAACGGACACCGGCCATGGGAGGCGCGGTGTCCGCGATGGTTATTCTCTTGATTCGAGAAGTACTTCCTTCCCCGGGGCGGCCGCGGCTTCAGCCCATCAAGCCGCGCCCGCAACCCGGGGAAGAAAA
>CAZSDE010000167.1:3284-4774 GCA_964605435.1 uncultured Akkermansia sp. | reverse complement strand
CGGGCCCGGGTCGAGGACCGAAAGGACCCCGGAATCCGGACAGAGCTGCGGGGATCCGAGATCCGTCCATGAGGTCAGACTGGACGACCACTGGAGCTGGTAGCGTGTTCCGGGCAGGCCCGATGCCACGACTCGTTGTCCGGCCCCCTCGCGGGTGAAGCCGACGATCGAGGCCGAGGTGCCGAATCCGGTCCCCACTGCGACGGCGACGGTGCCCGTGGAGGACTGGAGATTGTCCGCGAGGATGTAGGTGAAGCTGTCTGCGCCCATGAATCCAGGGGCGGGAGTGTAGATCACCGAGTCGCCCACGATGGCGACTGATCCTCCGGCAGCGGTGAGGCCTGACTGGACGGCGATGAGTGTGATGGGACCCGAACCGCCGCTGGCTGCGCCCGTGATGCTGCTGACCTTGATGCTGGAGCTGGAGCCCGGGGCGGCGGCGATCCCGAGGCTTCCGGGGAAGATCGGTGCGTCCGCGAGGGTCACGACGGCGCTGCGGCTTGCGATGGAGCCTGCGCTGTTGCTGATGGTCACCTGGTAGGTACCGGCGATGGTCGGGTCATTCGCTGGGAGGAGCAGGCGTGGACCGTTCGCTCCGGTGATGCTCTGGCCATTGCGGGTCCAGTTGTACGTGAGGGTGGCGCTGCCCGAGGCTGAAACGAGCAGTGAGCTTCCGCTGCCCCATGTTACCGTGGTGTCGGCCGGTTGCGCGGCGATGATCGGAGCGGTGCCCGGGGCGATCGCGCCGAATCCGGAGAGGCCCTCGACGCGGAGGCCCGTGTATCCGAGGCTGGCATTGCGGACGTGGAATTCGAGGACATTGGAACCCGCCCGGAAGTCGCCATTCGCCTTCGTGATGACGAATGGGGTGAATCCGACAAACTGAACCGTGTTGGTGAGCCCTGTGGCCGTGCCGTTCACGAAGATGCCCACGCCTTCATTGTCCGACGCCCATGATCCCGAAATACGGACCGTGGCGAGGTCGAATCCAGTGAGGTCGAAGGTCGTGCGGTAGACATAAACCCCGGGTCCCGCTCCCGCGTCCGTGGGGTCGCCCTGCGAACCCACCGAATTGAGCTGCGGAGCGATCCACTTCGAACGATCCGTATTGGCGACCCATGGGCCGGCCACGATGGGGAAGACAAGGCTGTCGTGCACGGTTGCGGGAACATCCGCCGCACCATCGGGATTGGTGAAGAGCGTGTAGTGAGGATCCGACCCGCCGTCCGTGATCACTTCGCCCCCCGCGCCGACGCCCGTGTCGAAAAGACCGGGAACGGCGTCCGTGATGAGGTGGGGCCGGGCATTTTCCGTGACGACCGTGCCTTGTCCGCTGCCCGTGAAGGCGCAGGAATAATCACCGGCATCTGCGGCCGAGATGTTTTCAATGGTGAGTGTGGCCGTGAGGTTCGTGGTGCCCGACTTGCCCGGGATGGGGACACCGTTCCGGCGCCATTCGAAGGCGATGGGAGGATTGCCGGAAGCCGAGG
>CAZSDE010000167.1:739-3267 GCA_964605435.1 uncultured Akkermansia sp. | reverse complement strand
CCGGAATCGTGCGGCGGTTCGCGAATCCGTACAGGTGGAACGACGCATTGACGAGCGGGCTGGAAAGGACGGTGACCGAGCCACTGGCCGGGGCGCGGTAGGTGTAGTTGATGCGGATCCCGTTGTTGTTGAGGAACGTGTCCTGATCGATGGCCGGAGGAGGATTGTCGCTGGGCTGGCTGTATTCCGAGAACGAGAGGAAGCGTCCGGTGTCCTCCCAGCCGACCGAAAACAAAGTCAGCACGTATTCTTCGCCCGGGGTTAGGCCCGACAGCGTCAGCGATCCCGGGTAGCCATTGTAGAGGAAGTCGTTCGCCATGGCCCGGCTGCCTCCCGTGACGTTATTGGTGTCGTTGCTGAAGGCGGCGGCGAAGCCCGACGTGGCGAAGTTCGCCCCCGAGGGATTCCCCCCGGGCACACCGACGAAATTGACGCCATTGATGACCGTGCTGACGGTGGAATTGAAGTTGTAGGCGTGGGTGTAGCGGTAGGTGGCACCGTCGTTCACGCCCGAAGTTGCGTCATCGTTCCATGCATCGACCGTCCAGCGGTTCGGTGTCGTGCCGGGAACCGCCTCCCGGTTGCTGAGGGCGGCTGTGTGCCATGATCCCGAACCGGCTGCCTGGGGGTAATTGATGAGAACCGGGGAACCGGTGGCGTCGGTGGTGTAGCGGTAGCGGACCACCACGCCATTGGCCGGGCCGTAGGCATCGATGTTGACGTTATGCGTGCCGCCGCCGGCGGATCCGGTGAAATCGGCCGATCGTTGCCCTGGTTCCCAGCCGACCCCGTAGATGGTGGCAACGTAGGTGGTGGAGGGCTTGAGACCGGACAGTGTGATCGATGTGTTCGGGCCGCCGTACATGAACGACTGGGCGACCGCATTGCTTCCGTCCGCGATGTTGCGGCTCTGCGGGCCGAAGTTACTTGCGAAGCCGGTGGACGAGAAGTGGTTCAGGGCGCTCGGGTTACCGCCGAAGGACGGAGTGAAGAGAACGCCGTTGACTGTGGCATTGGTGGCTGCGCCGCCGAACGTGCGGGCATGGGTGTAACGGTACTGGCTCTCGACTCCCGAGTCTGCATCGTTCGTCCAGCGGGAAGCCACCAGAGCGGCCTCCAGCGGTTCGCTGGCGAGGCCGACTTTGAAATCGTCGACGCAGACCGTGTTATCGCCGGCGGCGTCGTTGCGGAGCGTGAGCGCTGCGGTGGCTCCGGCCGCCGTGAACTCGCATTCGATGAAATGGTACGGGTGAGCGGAATTGACCGAGGTGATGGTCACGGGCCCGGCGACTGGTGAAGCGAAATTCACCGAAAGTGGCACAGGGGTTCCATTGACCTGAACTGCGAGGAGCGGTTGCTGCTCGGCCCGGGCGTTGGCGCGGAAGCGGAGCCGGTATTTGGTGCCGGGCGTGAGTCCGCTGATCGTTGTGCTGAGATCCGCTCCGCCCGCAGCGCTCTGAAGAAAGGCGGACTGAAGACCTTCCGGAAGTGTGCCATTGTCGCCGAAGGGGCTGCTGCCACCGGCCGGGTTGAGGCCGACGCGTTCCGGGTTGGAGAACGTCCATCCGGTGATGGCACCGCCATTGCCTGCGGCATAGCCCGGCCAGTTGGCGTAGGCATCGCTTTCGAAGCTGGGGTTGGGGATGCTCTGGGCCGCGAGGCGTGATGTCAGCATCAGCCCGGCGCAGAAACCGAGCGTTAGGGTGGGCAGAAGGGTCTTCATTATGGGTGTTGGTCTATGGATGCTCGGCACGGCCAAATTGGGGGAGCCGTGCGCACCGATCCTTCCAAGGATGAACTGCAACGGACAACAGGGTCAAGGTTTTCCCTCGCCCACCGTGAATGCGGAGCCCATGCGAACTTCTTCCTCAGGCGCTCCCAGCGCCTGCGGCCGATCACTTCAATGCCGTAAAAAATGTAGGCGAATTAATCTTGCCAGCACTGTCACTGATTTCATAATCTCCGTCACTTCTCAGTTATTGCCTGAACTTAAGGAATTAGTGCGGACTGATCCGGAGCAGAGATGAGCGATCGCAGTGAAGGAAATGGCCAGCAAACCACTGTCACCCTAGAAACCGATGAACACCACCCATCATCCGGAGCCAGGTTTTCTGATTCGAAACCGCATGGTACTACCGGCGCTGCTGCTCTGTGCAGCGGCCGGCTACTATATTTTCGAAATGGACCGGAAGAGCAAACTCAATGAAAGCCGACGGCTCACCCAACTGGCCGAGGTGTATCTCAAAAAGGGTGAGAAGGAAGCTGCGGTGAAGTCGGCGAATGTGGCGCTCAAGATCCACCCCGAGAATGCCGAAGCCCGGCGCCTCGTGGCGACCGTGGAACTCGAGGAAGCATCGTCGCAGTAACAGGCTATCCGTGCCGCGTCTGCCGGGGAAATGGCAGCGGGAGGCTGCCTGCCCGTTGTGCTGGGCACGGGGATCCGTCCTTCTGTGGGACGTCCGCACCAGTCATCCAGACCATGGGAAGCCTGCGCCACTGACGGTGCGGCGGAGGCGGAAGGTTTGACC
>CAZSDE010000167.1:0-729 GCA_964605435.1 uncultured Akkermansia sp. | reverse complement strand
TTCGAGGTAATCCGTGATCGAGTTGAGAGCGGTGACGAAGTCGTTGCCTGGGAGGATCAGCATGGCGGAGCGGGCGTCGGCGAGCATGTCTTTGCCGGTGCTGACGGCGCGGCTCACGGCACCCGCGTAATTGGCGATGCCTGCGAGGACGGAAAGGTCGATCGGTTCCTGGCGGAGAATGAGGGTATTGAGCTGGTTGCGCTGGGAATCGGTGGCATCCTCCATGAGGTAGAGAATCGGGAGGGTGAGTTTCCCTTTGACGAGGTCGGTCCCGAGGGTTTTGCCCGCTTCTTTTTCCGATCCGGTGAGGTCGAGGCAATCGTCGTAGATCTGGTAGGCAGTTCCGAGGAGTTCGCCGTATTGCCGCATGGCATCCTGGACTGGGATGCTGGCTCCGCTGAGCCATGCGGAAAGTTCGGTGCCTGCTGAGAAGAGCGCGGCGGTTTTCATCCGGATGATGCGGAAGTATTCCGGAATGGTGAGACCGAGGTCGAAGCGGCGCTGAGTCTGGAGAATTTCGCCGGTGCAGACTTCATTGGAAGCCCGGGAAATGCGGCGGCTGATGTGGGTGCTGTCGAAGCTGGCGGCCAGTTCGAGGGCATGAGCGAAGAGGCAGTCGCCGAGGAGGACGCTGAGTGCGTTGCCCCAGCGGGCCGCCGCCGTGGGGGCTGCCCGGCGCAGTTCCGCCCCGTCCATGATGTCGTCGTGGACCAGCGTGGCCAGATGAAT
>CAZSDE010000166.1:0-7425 GCA_964605435.1 uncultured Akkermansia sp. | reverse complement strand
GACCCCTGCGGCGAGGATGCGCACATGCCCGTGCCGGGACTCGTGCACCGTTATCCCGACCGCGTGCTGTTTCTGGTGACCGACCGCTGTGCTTCCTACTGTCGCTACTGCACGCGCAGCCGTGTCGTCAGCGGAGCCGGCGAACAGGAACTGCACACGGAATTCGAGGCCGCCTACCGCTACCTCGAGGAACACACGGAAGTACGCGACGTCCTGCTGTCGGGTGGCGATGCCCTCCTGCTCTCGGACGGGCGTCTCGAAGCCATGCTCAAGCGGCTGCGCTCCATTCCGCACATTGAATTCCTCCGAATCGGTTCGCGCGTCCCCATTTTCCTGCCGCAGCGCATTACGCCGGAACTCTGTGAAATGCTGGCGCGCTACCATCCGCTCTGGATGAGCGTCCATGTGAATCATCCACGGGAACTGACCACGGAAGTGCGCGACGCCCTCGAACGCCTCGCCAATCACGGCATTCCCCTGGGAAATCAGAGTGTTCTCCTCCGCGGCGTGAACGACGACCCCGCCATCTACAAGACTCTTGTCCACAAACTGCTGCGCTGCCGCGTGCGTCCGTACTACCTGTACCAGTGCGACCTCATCAAGGGATCGTCCCACCTGCGCACCAGCGTCTCCAAAGGCATCGAAATCATCGAGAATCTCCGCGGTCACACCACGGGCTACGCCGTCCCGCAGTTCGTGATCGACGCTCCCGGCGGCGGCGGCAAAACCCCGATCAATCCGGAATACCTCATTCACCGGGACGATGGCGTCACCCTCATCCGGAACTACGAGAACAAACTCTTCGCGTACCCGGAACCGTCGACCAGCCCGCTGCCCTTTGAAATTGCCGGCTTCCGCCGGGATTGACGGTGGCGCATTTCATTCCACGGCAAAGCCGGGCGCGGTCACCGACTTGAGCCGCCAGCTCCACGGTTTCCAGCTGCTGCGTTCCCAGCGGAAGGTGAAGGCAGCACTGCGCATGTCTTCCCCTCCATGAATCGTAAGGTCCTGGCTCACCGTGGCGACACGGCCATGACGGTCGAATGACGGCGGGCCTTCCTGAATGGTGAAACCGGAAAGGGCGTAGCGGGCCATGCGGATGCGTTCGGGCACATCCGCCACCCGGTGTCCCCATTGGTCTTCGTAATCGACGGCCGCGAACACCTCAGGGAAATCACCCGGGGCTCCGGTCTGCGCCCATGCCAGCAGGGCTGCATGCTTCACCGCAAGACGGCGGCCCGGAAGAACTTCATAAACTCCAAAGCCAAGTCCGAGAACGGCAAGGCCAATCAGAATGATGCTGCGCAGTGACATGGCTCAGTTTGCCGCTGCGGTCGTGAACCATGCCGAACTGGACAATCCGAACTTCTCCGGATCGTACATGGCTTCAAGGCGCGCCGCCGGGGCCATGACCCGTCCGGCTGCCGTGACCCTTGCGAGATACTGGCAACGGAAGCGGCCCTGCCCAGCGAAATGATTCCGGAAGAAGAGTACGCGGTCGCGCCGCATCTCACGGTAATCGACCGACCATTCCTCCACAGGCACATCGCTGGCAGTCATGCTCGCAAAGGCGGGATTGACTCCCTCCATGGTCGCGGGCAGCGGATCATCAATGACGAGGTAATGCGTCGATTCCGGAACTTCGATATCGAGCGAAACAAGCACGAGATCGCCGGTGCGCAGCGACTCCGCCGGTTCGAGCGAGCCATCGCCGGAGAGCTTCTGATAGGTACGGCTGATGCCGAGACTGGCGCGGCGTTCCGGCTGCGGTCCAGCTGCCCCGCGGCCGCTCACGTCGACCGATGCGAAAACCGGGAAACCAGCGGGCGTGGTCACGGTCAGCTGCGGAAGTTCCCGGCCCGCCGGACGCGGCAACCGAACCGTCTGTGACGAAACCCCGGCGGCGAGCACAACCTCGCGTTTCTCTCCACCCAGCGCCACCACGCAGGACTGGGCCTTGTCCCATGGCTTCCAGCGGGCCGCATCAAGGCTCAAAGCAAGGAGCGCCCAGCCATTGTTATACGTATTCCGCCAGTCGCCCCGCGGGCTGCGTTCCGCGAGCAGACGCCCAAGTTCCGCATCGGCTTCCGGTGCCTTGATGCGCATCCACGCCATCGCCCGCACCGCCCGGACACTTTCCTCGCCCAGCCAGCCCATGTCCTCCGCCGCCGTCGACGGCATCGTCAGCAAGGTCCGCACCATGCCCTCGGGACCAGCCGACTCGGCAATCGCCAGCGCCAGAAACGCCCGGGCCGACGGCAGCAGCTTCTCGCGTCGGCTGAAATACGTTTCGTGATAGGAAGCCTCCGGATGCCCCGCGAGAGCCAGTGCCCAGAGACCGCGGCAAGCCTCGAGAGACTGGCCGGCATTCTCCAGCGCCTCTGCCGGAACGCGCAGCCGCGACGAGAGCCATTTCACTAGCGATTCCATGCGGGAATCCGGCACGGCGGCTCCGGCCCTCCTTGCGAGCACGAGACCAAGAGCAGCATGGCTGCTGGCCCAGTGATCCTCCGCATCCGCATCAGGCCAGTATCCGAAGCCACCGCTGCGCGTCTGCAGCCTCAATAGCCTCGCCACGCCCGCCTGAATGGTCGCCGCAATTTCCTCATCGCTGCGCTGCAGCGACGGCAGAGCCGGCCGGAGATCACGCAGCGCCAGCCACGGCAGCAGGGCCGAAACCGTCTGCTCCGCGCAGCCATAGGGATAGCGCAGCAATTGCTCAATGGCCTCGCTGCCTTCCAGCAGACGGCTATTGGAAAGCGTCACCGTCACCTCGCCATCCCCCTCAAGAACTTCCGCACGCACACCATCAAGAAGATTCCGCCCCGCCGAAGCCTCGGACAGCGTGAAGAACTTCACCTCGCGCAGCATCGGCTCCGTCCGCCCCACCATGAGTGTGTGCGCCACCGCATCGGACAACTCGACCGTCGGTCCTTCCGCCTTCCAGCGCAGCGGAGCCTCCCCGGGCCTGCGGAAAACGACCGGAAACTCGACCGACCTCGTCGCCCCCGCCGGAACTTCGATGGCCCGGGGCGCCGCCGCCGTCTCCGCGCCGCCGATCGATTCGAGAAACTGCACGCCTTCCCCGGCTTCGAGCGAAACCTTCAGAGCGACCGGCTGCGGCGAATTGTTATGCAGAACGCCGCGGAGCACGACCGTGTCGCCCGCATTGACGAAGCGCGGCAGGGCGGCTTCCAGCATCAGAGGCTGATTGATGCGGAACTTGCCCTCACCATTGCCGAAACGGCCCGCGCCTTCCGCTGCCACCGCCATGATGCGGAATTCGCTGAGCGTATCCGGAGCCGTGAAACTGACACTGACCCGCCCGGCGCCATCGCTCCGCAGCGCGCCGGCCCAGAAGGCCACCGCCCGGAAGTCGCGCCGCAGCAGCAGCGGACTGCCACCGTCCCCGTCGCCACCGCCGCCGACCACATAACCCTTGTTCGCAAAATCCCGCTCGGCTGGATCTTCCTTGAAAAGCGCAGCAAGCGTCGTCCCGGTCGTCACGCCAAGTTCCGCCGCCGGATGGAAAATCGCACGGACATCGGGAGCCCGCCAGCCTTCCCGCAGACTCAGAATCCCTTCGTCAACAGCCCACAGGGTCACCTCCGCTCCCGCCACCGGCTCGCCCGACGCCGTCGTGACAACCGCGTCGACCTTTCCCTCGGACCGCGGACGGAATTCCGCGAGCGACGGCAGCACCGACACCTTCAGGGCATGACGCTCACTCTTCACGGGCAATTCGCAGAAGCCGACGCGGTAATCAGGCGACTTGACGGCCCGGCTGTCATCGTTGCCTCCGCGGAGGTGCATGACACTGACAAACACGTTGGGGTCCCAGCCATCCTGCACGGGGATTTCCACCACGCCGCCCGCTGCCAGCGGCACAACCTTCCGCCACAGCACTGATCCACGTTCGACGCTGACGAGCGCATTTCCGGTGAGTGGCGACTTCACGAGAATGCGCGCCGTATCCCCAGGGGCATAGCCATCGCGGTCGGGCGTCAGTTCAATGCGGATGCCATCGCTGCCCCGCCACACCAGCGCATCGGCTCGGTAGACATCGACACGCGCCACTGTGCGCACCGCCCGGCCCGCCGCATCCTGCGCCGTCAGAATAATGAGATGCGTACCGGGAACCTCCGGCCGGAACGACAGCCCCGCATCATTTCCAGGCACCATTTCGAGCGATTGCTTCTTCACGGTCGCAAAAACCGGATCGCTGCGCACCGCCGTGCCACCACCCGCAGTCTCGACCCTCACGGCATTCCAGCCAAGATGCTGAATTTCCGCCTCGATGGTCAGGGGATCCGCATGGCGCGTGCCGTCCGGGCTCACGGCCGCCAGCTGCAGCGTAACTTCCTCGCCCACCGCCACCGCATTGCCACTGCGCTTCGCTCCCAGATAAAACGCGGAGGAATGCTCCAGCCGATTCCATTGCGCGGCAATCGTCTGCTGATTGATGTCGGTGACCTCGGCCCCGATGCTGATCCGTTTCGGTCCCGGAGGTCCGAAGGCGGCGGGCACGGGAGCCGCAATCTCAGCCGTACCGGTCTCGGAAAGCGTCAGACTTCCCTGCCCCGTGAGCACGGGCACGGAAAGCTCGGCAGCTTCCATTTCATGATAGCGAGAGCCATCCCAGACATAACTGGTGTCGGCCAGACCGAATTGATAGTCCGTCCACTTTTCGTGGGAAAACCCTTCCGGGCTCAGCCGTGCTGTCCAGCGCAGGGTCGCCTTGCTGAGTGCCTTGCCCATGAGATAGGCGGCCTGCACGGGAAGGTGCAGCACTTCGCCTTCGCGACGCACGGTGTCTTCTCCAAATGCGATGCGGAAGGCGTGATATTCCTGCACGAGGAGAAACGTGCTGAATTCGCGGCGGCGGCGTTCCTTGCCATCGGGCCCGGGCGGTTCCGGGAAGGAAATCTCCGCACGGAACCAGCCGACCACCCCCGATGGCAGCGTGAGCGTGCCGTCGAACGATCCCGTTTCCGAAAAACCGATCTCCGACTCATGAAGCAGACGGCCCTGGGGATCGTGCAGCGCCAGCCTCGCCTTTTCGCCCGCCGGAGGCAGTTCGACCACTTCATTCCGCACCATCCGGCTGATGGCCTTCAGGTAGACAGTTTCACCAGGCTGATGCACTGGACGTTCGCTGAAGAGCAGTACTTCGCGCGCGTCGTTCCGGCTCCCGTAACGCACGCCGAACGACCACATGCTGAGCGCATGCCGCCTGCCACCGAGCGCTGCACAATGATAGTCCTCTCCGTGGCTCACCACCATCCATGCCAGTCCCTCATGGGGGAATTCAGCAAGCCCATCCGCATCAGCCACCACTTCCCGGACAGGCTCGGCGTCCGCATTGAACAAGGCCACCCGCGCTCCCCCGACAGGGGCTCCCGTGCTGTGCGAAAATACGAGAACAGCAGTCTGCGCCGCCCCGCGCTTCCATGCGATCCCAAGGTCGGTCAGCATGATCACCGCCTGACCACCCCGCCGCTGCGAACGGTATGAACTCCCGCCATCCGATCCGTCCGACGCAGGATCCTTCGGAGATCCTTCCACATTCACAAAATACAGGCCCGGCCGCCGCTGACCACCACCTGCTTCCGCCCACGTGAAACTAAAGCGCTCGCTCTGGTCAATCTTCACCGCCGACGGCAGCGACTTCCGCAGCACCGTCCGGCCGGGCACAGCGGGCAGCGGAATCGCCGTCAGCGAGCCATCCTGCTTCTGATGCTCATACGCTCCGTAACCACGCAGCGCCAGCGGCGCGAGTTCGGGCGGCACCCGCTTCACGGTCAGATCCACACCCTGCAGGTTGGCTGACGACATGGCGAATTCCGCCTGCCCATGCAGCCACTGCGGCGCATCGAAGGCCGGCAGGGAGAGATGCGGGGCATGCGGCGCAAAGGTCACCCGGTACGCCGCCGGGGCTGCCAGTACCGTCCCATCCGCCGCAGTCAGCCCGACCTTTACCCGGATATTGTATTCAATCCCCAGTGCAAACGAACCCGTCGCCGTCGCCGTGGATCCGGACGATTGCCATTTCAGTTCGCCCGGCGCGGGATTGATCTCAACCCATTCTGCCCAGTTCACGGGACTGGCCTCGGTGGCCATCACCTTGTTGGCATGAATGACAAGGGACCGCGGACCGTCGAGCTTCGGCTGACCTTCCGCTCCCATGATCACAAACGGTGGAATGTCGCCGATGGGCAGCCGGTATTCCTGCGGCAATAGGGCCGTGCGGCTGCGGTTGGCAAGACCCGCCCGGATCACAAGGGCCCACTTCTCTCCCACCGGCAGGGCTTCCATCGGCTCAAGCGCCACCACAGAAGTAAGCGGATCATCACCCACAGGACCGTCGCCAGATTGCTGCTGCGCTGCCCACGTGCCCACCGGAACCGGTAGCCGCCGCAGCGCGGAACGCTTCGGAACAGTAACCCGCACAGGTACCTTGCGCCCGGTGCCATCCACAAATTCCGCATGCATCCCCATGAGGGCCGCATCGGCTTCGTCATTGAAGAAAAGCATAGTCCGCGGCAGCCGCGCCCCGGGACCACCCTGCGGAAACCAGCGGGGCGTCGCATGCGTCACCCCAAACGCCGGACCCTGCATGACCACGGGAGCCGGCACCGCCACTTCCTTGCCGCTCAGATCCCGCAGGCCGGACTTGAGGGCCACTGTGAGCGACGCTCCAATCGGCAACTGCCCCACCGGCAGCACGGCACTCCGCGTGCTCCGCCACCGCAGCGGCACGTTCACCGGCGGAGTCACCGCAAGAATCGTCCCAGCCTCGGCATCGCGCCCGACCGCAGCCGACTCCACCATCGCAGACGGAAACTGCACTTCCACGTCGCCCGGCTGACCAGCCAGCGGCACGAGCAACCGGACGGGTCCCGGGGCAGCGGCAGCGACCGCCTCCGGACTCTTCGCAGTCTCCGGCCCGGCAGCCCTCAGGCCCCCAGCCATCAGCACCATCACACACCAGCCAGCAGTCAGGATTTTCATGGAAGTACCGCATGGTATCACAGGCGGTTCCCGGTGACCAGAGATTCGCGGGAATTCATCGCGTCCACAACACTGCCCACCTGGCGGAATCGCCTTGTGCGGTGCCCGTCCCGCGGCCATGAACAAAGGCTTTCCCTCATCCTTCCCCGCATGAACCTGCCGAACCAGCTGACCGTTGCCCGGCTTGGCCTGACGATCGTCTTCGTCGTCCTGGCCTATTCCGGTCTGCCGTGGGCGTTTTCGGCTGCAGCCCTCATCTTCGGGATCGCGTCGTTCACGGATTACCTTGACGGAAGAATTGCGCGGGAACGGAATCTCATCACCGCCTTCGGGAAACTCATGGACCCCCTCGCGGACAAGGTCCTCATGGCCGCGGCCTTCGTGGTCCTCATGGACGACCGCTGCGGCACCCTT
>CAZSDE010000165.1:6632-7496 GCA_964605435.1 uncultured Akkermansia sp. | reverse complement strand
CGCTCGGCCTGTTCCGGAAGCATGGGATGACCAATGGAGGCTACTTCCTGCCAAAGGAGAATGCGGAGCGCCGGCTCGTTTATTTTCTGTCGTATCCCGACCGCAAGGCACGGGATGCTTCATGGAAGGCATTTCTGGCGGATCCGGACTGGCGTGCGGCGGCGGCGGCTTCCGAAAAGGACGGACCGCTCGTTGCCAAGGTCGATGCGCTCTTTCTCAGGCCGACGGATTATTCTCCCGAGCTGAAGCTCGAGCGGCGCGACCCGCCGCGGGTTTTTGAATGGCGCACGTACACGACGCCGCCGAAGCTGCTGGCGAATCTCAACGAGCGCTTCCGGCGTCATACCTGTGGATTGTTCGCGAAGCATGGCATGACCAATGTGATCTACTGGAATCCCGAGGCCGGACAACCTGCCGCCGACGTGACCCTCACCTATCTGCTGGCTCATGATTCGGAAGAAGCGGCAGCAGCTTCGTTCAAGGCGTTTCGGTCATGATGGTGCCGACGGATTATTCGCCGCTGGCCTGACGTTTTGTGCTTCCCGGGGACTGGCGGGAGCTGGTACCATGGAAGACGATGCGTCTGCTTTGTCTGCTGCTGCCATTGATTCTCGGAAGCTGCGGGCGTCCGGTGGTTCCTGTCGCTGCGGCGAAGACGAGCATTGATCCGGTTCCATGGAGTGGCTGGTCCGATGCCCTGCGGATCTCGAATGGGTTGGTGGAGGCCATCGTGGTGCCATCGGTCGGGAGGATCATGGAATTCCGCAGGATTGAGGAAAGCGCGGGGCCGTGCTGGCACGAGACCGCGCGGCATAGTCAGCCGGTGACACCTGATCCTGCCGAGAGGCGGCATTTCGGAAGAGG
>CAZSDE010000165.1:0-6622 GCA_964605435.1 uncultured Akkermansia sp. | reverse complement strand
CGCAGCATTGGCCGCGGGCGTGGCCTCCGCCGGTTGTCTTCGATCAATCCGCGATGTCGGCAGTCATAGCCGGGGATTCCATGGTGCTGTCATCGGCGCTTGATGAGGCGACCGGGCTGCGCTGCCGCCGGGAGATCGCGCTGACGGCTGGTCTGGCGGAAATGGTGGTGCGGACCGAGTATCAGAAGGTGTCGGGTGAACCGGTGGCGGTGAGTCCGTGGGTCATTACGCAGTTGCGCAATCCTCAGCTCATGGCGGCTCCGGTTCCGGAGGAATCCTCGCTGGGAAGCGGCTGGGTGGTGCTTTCCGGAAATCCCCGCGGAGTGGAACGGAAGGACGGCATGGTCACGTGGACGCGCCACCCGGCTGAGTCCGCCAAGATCGGCATGGATGGCAGCCGTCTCATCTGGGTGGGGGCGCGCGAGGTACTGGTCATCGATTCTGCCCGGCAGCCGGCTGCGGACTATCCGGACAAGGGCACGAGCACGCAGTTCTACACGAATGCCGGGGCGCAGGATTATGTGGAACTGGAAACGCTCGGACCTCTTGTCACTCTGCGGCCCGGGGAATCGTGCGCCGCCGTCAACCGCTACCGCCTGCGGCCCCGGGAGGCCGGGCGGACACCAGCCGAAGAAGCGGCGGCCTCCGCCGCACGGCCGTGAACGCTCTGCACCCTTGCAGCGGGTCCGGTTCTCGGCACAGCCTCCGCTGAAACGCATTTGCTCATATGGAACAAGGTTCCTTCGAACTTCCTCCGAAATCCCAGCGGCTGCGGCGGCGCGATCCACGGCCGCCGGCCATGTCGCCGGGGGCGCGCATTCACGTGGGCGAACAGAGGGTCAGCGAAGTCACCTTCCGGGTCATGGATTATTCGCCCGCCGGAGTCCGCGAACTGCAGGCCGACACGGCGGGACAATGTGTCGATTTCGAAGGACGGGACAGCCCCACGTGGATCATGGTGACCGGGCTGCATGAGGTCGACAAGATCGGAGCCCTGCTTGAAGCGTACGGCATTCACCCGCTCGTGCAGGACGACATCCTGAACACGAATCAGCCTCCCAAAGTGGAGGATTTTGGATCGTACCTTTTTGTGACGGCGCGGCAGCTGACGCTTGCGCCGGAGGATTGCGATGAGGATTTCGATGTGCAGCATTTTTCGGCGATTCTGACCGAGCGCGTCGTCATCACCTTCCATGAGGCTCCCAGTCCGGTCTTTGCGCCGGTTCTCACGAGGCTCAAGGAAGGCAAGGGACGGATCCGGAATCAGGGACCGGATTACCTGCTCTGGGCCCTCCTTGATGCACTGCTCGATCATTATCTGCAGGCCCTCGATGCCATTGGGGAAGAAGTCGCGGAACTCGACGAGGAACTGACCTTGCCGGGGGCCGACATCGATCTCGGCGAGATTCATGGAGTGCGTGCCCGCACGAATTTCCTGTACCGGAATGTGCGTCCCATGCGGGAATTGGCGACCGCGCTGCAGCATAGCGACAGCGATCTTCTGTCGGACAGCCTCACGCCGTTTCTGCGCGATCTGTACGACCATTCATGGCATGCCATCGAGACGGCGGATCACCTGCGCGAGGCGGTCACTTCGATCCGGGAATTTCATCATGCTGTGCTTGGGCAGCGCATGAATGAAGTGATGAAGGTGCTGACGGCGATCAGTACGGTGTTTCTGCCGCTGACCTTTGTGGCGGGGGTGTACGGGATGAATTTCGAGAATCAGCCCGAATTCCGCTGGGAATGGGGCTATGCGTTCGTGTGGGGCGTCTTCGTGGTCATCACGGTGGCGCTGCTCTGGTATTTCCGGAGACGGCGTTGGCTATGACGGGGTTGGATCATTCTCCGGCGGCGCGGCGGAAGCCGGGCGGGCGGTTGCCGGCTTGGTGAGCTGTGGGCATGCGGGCACCGGTGCGCTGTCGCCATGCGTGGAGGGCGGCGCGGAGTTCCGCGGTCCGGGCTGGTTCGTCTGCGGCGAGGTTCCGTGCTTCGCCGGGGTCTTTTTCGAGGTGATAGAGTTCGGTGCGCTGGTCCTCGAGGAATTCGAGGAGCTTCCATGGTCCCTGCTGGACGGTGCTCACCGGGGTGGTGCGCCACGAGTTCTCGCCTGCTCCGAGGTACCCCGGAAAGTGCTGGAAAATGGGAGGACGGTCTGTGGCAGAGGGCTTCCGGAAGACAGGCACAAGGCTCGTCCCGTCGAGGGTCTGACCGGGTGGCTGGGCCGACGCGATTTCGAGAAGGGTGGGAAAGAGGTCGACGTGGATGCCCGGGGCATCCGAGGTGGTTCCGGGGGGGACGATGCCTGGCCAGCGCACGATGAAGGGCACGCGGGTGCCGCCTTCGTAGAGGCTGCCCTTGCCGCTGCGGAGCGGGGCATTGTCCGTGATGTCGCCCGCCTTGCGCAGGCCTTCGCGGCGGTAGCCACCGACTCCGCCATTGTCGCTCGAGAAAATGACGACCGTGCGTTCCTTCAGGCCTAGCTCCGCGAGCGTCTGGACCACGCGGCCCACGCTTTCATCGATGCTGGCAATCATGGCCGCGTAAACGGGATCGTGATGCCCGCCGGACGCAGCCTTGCGGCGGAAGCGCTCAATCAGTTCCGGTTTGGCCTCGTGCGGCGAATGCACACCGAAGTGCGGCAGATACAGGAAAAATGGCTTCTCCCGGTGGCGGCGGATGAAGTCGACGGCCTTGTCCGTCAGGAAATCCGCGAGGTACTGGCCTTCGGGAACCAGCGACGGAGGATTCGTGCGGAATCCGAAATGCCGACCCATGGTCACAAGGGCTTCCTCGAAGCCGCGCTTGGCGGGATGATGCCCTCCGGATTCGCCAAGATGCCATTTGCCGAACATGCCGGTGGCATAGCCTGACTTCTGGAGCGACTGAGCCACCGTGGTGCGGTCGAGCGGAAGTTCCGTGACATTGTCAACTGGCCGCAGGCTGCGCCGCCACCATGGAAAGCGGTCGATGCTGCCGACCGTGTAGACTCCCGTGCGCGGACTGTACTGACCCGACATCAGGGCGGCGCGGGTCGGCTGGCAGTTCTGGCAGGCATGGAACTGTGTCAGGCGCAGGCCCTCGGAGGCGAGGCGGTCGAGGTGCGGTGTTTCGTAGAACCGGCTTCCCTGGCAGCCGAGGTCCGTCCAGCCGAGGTCGTCTGCCAGCATGAAGACCACATTGGGCGGGGTGGCCATGGCGGATTGCCAGAGCAGCAGGGCGGCGAGGAATACAGGGAAACGCGGCATGGGTCCAGATACTCCGGACACTGGCCCGCCGGGAAGGCCACATTCGCGGGATTTGCGGCTCCCCATTCCGTCAGGGGATGGCAACGCTTGACGCCCGGGGAGCGTTCTCTAAGGGTCATCGGCGGGTCCGCCGCTCAACCCTTCCCATTTATCCATGAACATCCACGAGTATCAGGCCAAGGAACTTTTCGTTAAATTCGGTGTCCCCACTCCGGGAGGGATCATGGCAGCGACACCCGAGGAAGCGAAGGCAGCCGCCGAGAAGCTGACGGGCGGCCTTGTGGTCAAGGCGCAGATCCATGCCGGCGGCCGCGGCAAGGGAACCTTCCAGAATGGCTTCAAAGGCGGTGTCCACCTCGCGGAAACTCCCGAACGCGCTGCTGAACTGGCTTCCCAGATGCTCGGTCAGGTTCTCGTGACCCATCAGACCGGCCCCGAAGGCAAACTGGTCAGCAAGGTGCTCATCGCGCAGTCGGTCGACATCAAAAAGGAATACTACCTCGCCATTCTCCTCGACCGCGCCGAGAGGTGCCCGGTCATCGTGGCCAGCGCGGAAGGCGGCGTGAACATCGAAGAAGTCGCGGAATCGCATCCCGAAGCCATCATCCGGACACATGTTCATCCGGCCCTCGGCCTGCAGTCGTTCCAGACCCGCAAGATCGCCCGCCAGATCGGCCTCGGCGGCGACAAACTGCGCGCCTTCGAAAAACTCCTCACGGCACTCTACCGTCTCTTCATCGAGTGCGATTGTTCGATGGTCGAGGTCAATCCTCTGGTGGAGACGACTGACGGACAGATTCTGGCGCTCGATGCCAAATTCAATTTCGATGACAATGCGCTCTACCGTCAGAAGGAAGTGGCGGCCATGCGCGACACCACGGAGGAAGATCCCCGCGAAGTCGACGCCAGCGCATTCAATCTGAACTACATCGGACTCGATGGGGACATTGCCTGCATGGTCAACGGTGCGGGTCTCGCGATGGCGACCATGGACATCATCAAGCTGCACGGCGGCGAACCGGCCAACTTCCTCGATGTGGGCGGCGGAGCCAACGAGGAACAAGTGAAGCAGGCCTTCCGGATTCTGCTGTCCGACCCGAAGGTGAAGGCGATCCTCGTGAACATCTTCGGCGGCATCATGCGCTGCGATGTCATTGCCCAGGGCATCATCAATGCCGCCCGCGAAATAAAGCTGGAAGTTCCCCTCGTGGTGCGGCTCGAAGGCACCAATGTGGAGCAGGGACGCGACTTGCTCGGAGCCAGCGGGCTTAAGCTGACCGCTGCGACCGACCTTACGGACGCCGCCCAGAAGGTCGTGGCGGCCGCGCAGGCTGCCTGAGATTCCCTGCTGCGGAACCGTATCTTCAAGGAAACTGCCTCCGGTGGCTGTGGCTGCCGGGGGCGGTTTTGTTTTCAGTGTCGGAGCGGCTGCGCGGGCGCGGTGATAGTTGGGGCCTGCGCGAGGCGTTGCTTGCCATCCGTCCGCGATTTCATTATTCCGGCATATTCCGATGAACAAACACTGCATTCCCCCGCTGTTCCGTCTGCTTCCGCTTTCGGTTCTCGTGGCATCCGCCGATGCCCGCCCGCTCTGGATCTGGGCTCCCCCGAAAGTGGAGCCGAATCAGTCGATCTGGGTCCGCAAAACCTTCCAGTTCGATGGCCCGCTCAAGGGAGCGCGTGTCTCGGTTTCCGCCGACAACACATGGGAACTCTGGATCAATGGAGAATTCGCCGGCCGCGGCAATGAATGGTCGGCTCCCAAACGGGTGAATGCCGAGAAATTCCTCAAGCCCGGCGCCAACGTCATCGCCATCAAGGCCGGCAATGACAACAGCACCGCAGCCGGACTGGTGGCCCGCGTCGAGCGGGGCAAACAGGTCCTGCTGGAATCGGATGCCTCATGGAAAGTGACCGCGCAGGACCCGGGCGGTGGCTGGGAGAAGCCGGAAACATCCGACGCCTCATGGGCGGCCGCCATGGAAGTGGCCAAGCTCGGTGACGCCCCGTGGGGTGATGTCTTCGCGGGTGGCAACCGCGGTGGCTCGGGCGGTACTCTGCTGCCATCCGAGGAAGTCAAGGTGCTCCCCGGGTTCAAGGCGGAACTGATCTACAGCGTGCCCAAGGGCGATCAGGGATCGTGGGTCAGCATGACCGTCGATGACAAGGGACGGCTTATCACGGGCGATCAGGGCGGCGGACTCTACCGGGTCACGCTCAAGGATGGCGCGGAACCGGAGGTCGAACCACTCGGCACCAAGGCGGGTCACGCGCAGGGCCTTCTTCACATCAACGGTGCGCTCTACGTGGTCACCAACGGCCCCGGCCCCGGATTGTACCGGCTCCGCGATACGGACGGCGACGACAAGTACGACGAAGAAACCCTCCTGCGCCCAATCGAAGGAGGTGGCGAACACGGACCGCACGCGGTCATTGCCGCACCCGACCGGAAATCGATCTACGTGATCGGTGGGAACCACACTAAGACACCGGATCCGGAAAAGAGCCGCGTCCCGCGCCTCTGGCAGGAAGATCATCTGGTGCCCCGCATGTGGGACGCCAATGGCCATGCCCAGGGCATTCTCGCCCCCGGTGGCTGGATCTGCCGCACGGATTTCGATGGCAAGGAATGGGAACTCATCTCCATGGGCTACCGGAATCAGTACGACGTCGCCTTCAATGCGACCGGTGACCTCTTCACCTATGACGCCGACATGGAATGGGATGTCGGCACCCCATGGTACCGTCCGACGCGCATCTGCCAGGCCATGCCGGGCAGTGAATTCGGCTGGCGGTCCGGTTCCGGAAAGTGGCCGGTGTATTATCCGGACAGCCTGCCTCCCGTCACGGACATCGGTCCTGGCAGTCCCACGGGCGTGGAAGCGGGACTTGGTGCCAAGTTCCCCGCCAAGTATCAGCACGCGATCTATGCGGCCGACTGGACCTTCGGCACGATGTACGCGATTCACCTGACTCCCGACGGGGCCTCGTGGAAGGGCGTGAAGGAAGAATTCGTTTCGGGCAAACCACTGCCCCTCACCGACCTTGTCATCCATCCGAAGGACGGTGCCATGTACTTCCTCGTGGGCGGCCGCGGCACGCAGTCGGGCCTCTACCGGGTGACCTATACGGGCAGCGAATCGACAGCTCCCGCCCCCGCTCCGGAATTGACTCCGGAAATGAAACTGCGCCGGGAACTGGAATCCCTGCAGCTGGCAGGACCGTCGGCGGCCGCACTCGACAAGGCATGGGCGCAGCTAGGCCACACCGACCGCTGGATCCGCTTCGCCGCACGCACGGCGGTGGAATTCCAACCGGTGGCCACATGGGCCCAGCGGGCGCTTGAGGAGAAGAATCCTGCGGCGGCCACTCAG
>CAZSDE010000164.1:3985-7499 GCA_964605435.1 uncultured Akkermansia sp. | reverse complement strand
CCTCGCAGCCGCCCAGCAGGATTTCCCCCGCCAGCCATGGGTCGTGCAGGAATTCGCTCAGGGGGAACTGATTGATCATCCCTACTTCGAACCCGGCACGGGCACGGTCCGCATCATGAGGGGCCGGGTCCGCCTCTGCCCGTACTACTTCACGGGACGCGACTCGCGCGCCCCCGTCCTCGGCGGTGTCCTCGCCACCATCGTCCCAGCCGACAAGAAAATCATCCACGGCATGAAGGACGGTATCCTCGTTCCCTGCCGGATCGCCTGATCCGAGCACCGCATTGCCCGGAAAGCGCGGGCCAGCCCACTCCGTATGTTGCGGACACGTGCCCCTTGCCTCCATCCGATTCCTCGCCGCTGTTTTCCTCGCCCTGACCAGTCTCAGCCGGGCGGATTTCCTGTCGGATGTCCGGCCGGTCCTCAAGGCGCGCTGCTATTCCTGCCACGGAGCCCTCAAGGCAGAAGCTGGCCTGCGGCTCGACTCGGTCAGCGCCATGCACATGGGCGGCGAAAGCGGATCCATTCTTGCCAATCACGCCGGCATCCTCCTCGACCGCATCACGTCGACGGAGGAAGGGGATCGCATGCCCCCGGAAGGCGCGCCGCTCACCCCGGCACAGATCGATGCCTTCCGTGCATGGATCGCAGCGGGCTCTCCGCCGCCGGTCCCGGACGAACCGGAACCAGACCCCCGCAGCCACTGGGCCTTCCAGTTGCCGCAGCCCAGCCCGCTTCCGGAGGTGGCACCACCATGGAACGGGAATGCCATCGACCGCCTGCTGGCCACCCACCACGCCAAACAAGGACTCCAGCCGCAGGAACCCACGAAACCGGAACTCTGGCTGCGCCGTGTCTCATTCGACCTCACCGGCCTCCCGCCCACGCACACACAAGTCGCGGCCTTCCTCTCGGACCATGCCCCGGACGCCCGCAGCCGCACCGTCGATCAATTGCTCTCCTCACCACAGTTCGGGGAACGCTGGGCCCGCCACTTCATGGACCTCTGGCGCTACGCCGACTGGTGGGGCCTCGATCAGCAGCTCCGCTACAGCCAGAAACACATCTGGCACTGGCGCGACTGGATCGTCGAATCGCTCAACGGTAACCACGGCCTCAACCGCATGATCACCGAAATGCTGGCCGCGGACGAACTGGCTCCCGACGATCCGTCCACCCTGCGCGCCACGGGTTTCCTCTGCCGGCCATACTACCTCTTCAACCGCACCACATGGCTCGATGAAGTCGTCGAGCACACGAGCCGCGCCTTCCTCGGCCTCACCATGCAGTGCGTGAAATGCCACGATCATAAATACGACCCGCTCAGCCACACCGATTACTACCGGTTCCGCGCTATCTTCGAACCCTATCACGTCCGCGTCGACGCATGGCCAGACGAACTGGATTTCGAAAAGAATGGCCTCGCCCGCGCCTTCGACCTGCACACGGACCGTCCCACCTACCTGCACCGCCGGGGCGACGAAAAACTGGCAGACACCAGCAAGACCCTCGCCCCAGGAATTCCGGCACTCTTCGGCGACCTCCCCATCACGCCAGTCACCCTGCCGCCCACCGCCAGTCACCCCGGCACGCTTCCGCACGTGGCCGCCAGCCACCGCAAGGCTGCCGAAGCAGAAATCGCCACCCTCGCCGCCAGTGGCAACCAACCGGAACGACTCGCCGCAGCTTCGCTCCGCCCGGACCTCATCGACGCCATCCACCGGGCCGATTCCGCCAAAGCGAGCCAGCATCCGGACGCTCCCGCCCTCGCATCCCATGCGGCCCGACTCGAAGCCGCATGGAAGGTGGCCACGGCCGCCGCCAGTGCAGCGGAATCAGCCAGATCAGCCGCCGCCGCCCCCGCAGACAAGCAAGCGGAACTCGGCAAACAGGCGGACGCTGCCATGGCTGCCTTCCTGAAGGCCTGCGAAACCGCCGCCCAACCAGGCGAACAGTACACGCCACTCAAGGGAGCCATCAAAGCCCTCGAAGGCCCGGACGATTCATTCGACCGCAATCCCCATGCCTATCCGGCCACCAGCACGGGCCGCCGCCTCGCCCTCGCCAAATGGATCACGGGCCCCAGCAATCCGCTGACTTCCCGCGTGCTCGTCAATCATGTCTGGATGCGCCTCACCGGCCATTCGTTCGTGGCCGACCCCTCGGACTTCGGGCTCCGCTGCCGACCCCCTGCCCTCCAGAATCTCCTCGACCACCTCGCCCACGACTTCCACGCACATGGCTGGCAACTCAAGCCACTCATCCGCTCGGTGGTTCTCTCCCGTGCCTACGCAGCCGCCTCGGGCTCAGCCAACCACCCGCGCGAACAGCAGACGGACCCGGAAAACGCCTTCCTCTGGCGCATGAACGCACGCCGCCTTGAATCGCAGGCTGTCCGCGATGGCATCCTTTCGCTCGCAGGCATCCTCGATACAACCATGGGCGGCCCTCCCGTACCCGTCCCGTCAGGCGAAACCTCGCGCCGCCGCGCCCTCTACCTCCAGCAGCACGGCGAACTGGAGGACCGCTTCCTCGCCGCCTTCGACAACGCCAGCGTCTTCGAATGCTACCGCCGCCGCGAAAGCGTCACGCCCCAGCAGGCCCTCGCCCTCACCAATAGCCGCATCGCCCGCGAAGCAGCCCGCAGCATGGCCGACCGCTCGGCTGCCCTCCCGGATCACGAATTTGTCACCTCGGCCTTCTCCGCAGTCCTCGGCCGCCCACCCTCGCCCGCAGAAACGGAAGCATGCCTCCGCGGCCTCGCCTCGTTCCAGCAGCACGACGCCCCCCTCGCCCGGGCCCACCTCGCCCTCGCTCTCTTCAGCCACAACGATTTCGTGACTCTGCGATGAACCGCGACCTCTTCCCGCATCTCCAGCGGCTCGCTTCGCGCCGCCGCTTCCTCCACGCCCTCACCACAGGCTGCGGTGGCCTCGCCCTCCAGTCGCTCATGGCTTCGGAGGCGCCATGGACGCCCCCCAGCGGCCACCCCCACCACCGGCCGAGGGCCAGCCGCGTCATCTGGATCTTCCTCCGCGGCGGCCTCAGCCACATGGAAAGCTTCGATCCCAAACCCGCCCTCAATCAGTACGCCGGCAAAACCATCGCCGAAACCCCGCACCGCGATGTCCAGTCGCCGGAACGCCTCAAACGCGTCCGCGTCGTCGTCGTCAACGACGCCAATGGCCAGCAGCGTTCCACCATCTACCCGCTCCAGACAGGCTTCCGGCAGTACGGACAATCCGGGGCCGCCATCAGCGACTGGTTCCCCCACATCGGATCGTGTGCCGACGACATCGCCATCGTCCGTTCCATGTGGACGACCGATGACAATCACGGTGCCCAGGTCCAGTTCCACTCGGGCCGCCACATGCTCGACCCACGCGAACCCACCATCGGCGCATGGATCAACTACGGCCTCGCCTCGCTCTCGGATAACCTGCCACGCTTCGTCAACATCGGCCCGCGCTTCTTCGATGTCCGCGACGGTCATTACCTCGGCCCAGCCTACGAC
>CAZSDE010000164.1:430-3975 GCA_964605435.1 uncultured Akkermansia sp. | reverse complement strand
AATCCCCACGCCCGATTCCGTGCAATCCGACCACTTCCAGCTGGTCCGCACCCTCGATCAGCTGGCCGCGACGGAATACCCGGAAGACACCATGCTGACCGCCCGGCTCCAGAGCTACGAACTCGCCTTCCGCATGCAGCGCGCCGTTCCGGAAATGCTCGCATTCGACAAGGAACCGGAATCGGTCCGGAAACTCTACGGCCTCGACCAGAAACACACGGAATCCTTCGGCCGTCAGCTCCTCGCGGCCCGGCGCATGGCGGAACGCGGCGTCCGCTTCATCCAGATCCAGCACGGCGACGGGGCGGCCGGCGCATGGGACGCCCACGGCGGCCTGCGCGACAATCACAGCAGGCTCTCCGCCGAAGTCGATCTCCCCACGGCCGGCCTCCTCAAGGACCTCAAGGCCCGCGGCATGCTCGACGATACCATCGTGGTCTTTGCCACGGAATTCGGCCGCACACCCGGTTCCCAGGGATCGGACGGACGCGACCACCATCCCTACGGCTTCTCCATCTGGCTCGCCGGCGGCGGCATCCGCGGCGGCATCGTCCACGGCTCCACAGACGAACTCGGCTTCCATGCCACGGAGTCACCCCACTACGTCACGGACGTCCACGCCACCATCTACCACCTCCTCGGCATCAATGCCCGGCAACTCGAAATCCCGGGCCACCGCCGCCTCGACCGCGACTACGGCTCGGTCATTTCTCCCATCCTTGCCTGAGCCCCGGCACTCCGCCCGGTCACTTCCCGGAACCTCGCTTCGTACCCCGGATGGTTCGTCCCCATGAGACGATCCCATACATTGAAATAGAGGCCGTAATTCCCCCGCATCTTCTCATGGTGCTGCACATGATGCGTCGGCGTGTTGAGCAACCGCCCCAGCCACGTGTCCATGAACCAGCGTGGATAGAATTCAAAGCCCGTGTGGCCGAGCACATTGTTCCCGATCTGCCAGACCATGAAGATCAGAAAGGCCAGTGGATGCATCGGCACCGTGAAGGCCAGCAGCGGAAAAATCCCCGCCTGCACGGCCGCTTCCAGCGGACTGAAGGCATACGCTGCCCACGGACTGGGATTGCTGCTTTCATGATGCACCCGGTCAAACCAGCGGAACAACCTCCGGTGATGCATGAGCCGATGCGTCCAGTAGAACCATGTGTCGTGCACCACGATCGCCACAAGCACACTCAGCCCGAACCAGAGCCAGCCACGGCTGTCGATGTCCCGGTAGATCCGCCACGATCCCCCACGGCCCAGCAGGACGGTAACCGTCCCCACCAGCCCGTAGACCAGCACCGTCAGCACGGACCATCCCAGTTCCCGCCGGACATTGGCCGCCCCGGGATCCCGCTGAATGATCTTCCGGTGCCACCATTTCTTCCGCAAGAAAACATACGCCAGCAGCCACGCCAGCCCGGCTGCCGCGAGATACCGCAGCCAGTTCTCCACGGCAATTCCCACAAAGAGCTTTCCCAGCCGGTTCATGCCTTTTCAAGCCCAGGCAGGGTTCCCGTACTGTCGCCGAGCTTCTCGGCCGTCACCTCCATCCTCCGCAGCATCGATACCCACAGGTTCGCAATCGGCGTCTCCTTCCCATACCGCAGATGCCGGCCAGGAAGAATCGTGCCGCAGCCCCGCCCCGCCAGCAGCACAGGCAGATCCTCGTGATTGTGCGCATTCCCATCGGCAATGGCACTGCCATAGGCAATCATGCTGTGATCCAGCAGCGTGCCGTCCCCTTCCCGCACCGATGCCAGCTTCCCGAGCAGATACGCAAACTGCTTCATGTGAAACAGATTGATCTGCCGCAGCTTGGCCTGCTTGGCAGCATCTCCGCCATGATGCGAAAGGTCATGATGACCTTCCGAAGCCCCCGCAAACGGATACGGACGGTTGCTGCCTTCGTTCGCCAGCACAAAGGTCGCCACCCTCGTCACATCGGTCTGAAAGGCCAGTACCATGAGGTCGCAGAGAATCCGCAGATGTTCCTCATAACTGGCCGGAATGCCAGCCGGCACGGCATACTCGGGAACCGTCACCGGCGGCAGCTTGGCCGCCTGCTCGATCCTCAGCTCAATCTCCCGCACGGACGTGAAATATTCATCCAGCTTCCGCACATCCCCGGCCCCCAGCCTCCGCGTCAGATCCTGCGCATCTTCCCGCACATAATCCAGAATACTCCGCCGCATGGCCTCGCGCCGACCCTTCTCGGCACTCTGACCCGACCCGAACAACCGCTCGAAGACGAGCTTCGGATTCACTTCCTTGGGCAAGGGCTGCGTCGCGGAACGCCACGCCATCGTGGAGGAATACACACAGCTGTAGCCACTGTCGCAGTTCCCGGCCATGGCTCCGGCTTCGCCGCCGATTTCCAGCGAACTCAGCCGCGTCCGGTTCCCCACCTGAGCAGCCGCCACCTGATCCACGGAAATCCCATTCCGGATCTGCAGGCCGTCGGTCTTGTGCGGATGCGCCCCGGTCAGAAAGGAAGACAGTGCCCGTGCATGGTCTCCCCCGCCATCACCATGCGCCCGCGCCCCGTCAGCCGTCAGCCCGCTCAGCACGAGAATTTCCTCACGCAGCGCCGCCAGCGGTTCAAGAGTCGGCGGAAGCGACCGCAGAACCCCGTCTTCCGCAGGCGTCCAGTCAGCCATGTTCACTCCATTGGGCACATACAGAAAGGCCATGCGGCAGGGAGCCACGGTCCCGGGCCGGGCCTCGGCTGACCACGCAGTCATCGGCCCCATGGCTTCAAGCCACGGCACGGACAGCGCGGTTCCCAATCCCCGCAGCAGGGTCCGCCGCGACAGTGTCTCTCGTTTCAGCAGGTTCATACGGTTTGTGCTTTCACTGGTTGCTTCCCGGATCACTCGGGCCGGTATCCCCGGCGCTTCAGAAATGCTTCGCTCCGCACAATCGCCGTCACCAGCGCAGAAAACCGGTTGGCCCCCGCTTCGGTTTCCCGCACCACCGACGCCAGTACCGGCCGGTCCGCACTCTGCAGCCCGCGGCCCAGCGCATACGTCATCAGCTTCTCGGCCAGGCACCGCAGAAACTCGCCCCTCCGCTCCAGCAGCAGGTCCTTGACCCCTGCCGCTCCGGCAAATTCATGGCGGCCCAGCGTCCCGCGCGCATCGACCGGATGCCGGCCATCCATCTCCCGGAAGGCTCCCACCGCATCGAAGTTCTCCAGAGCAAAGCCGAGCCCGTCCATGCGCGCATGGCAACCCGCACAGGCCGCATTCTTCCGGTGTTCCTCCATGCGCTCACGCAGCGAAACGTCTTCTCCCAATCCCCCGCCGGCCTTCTCGAGTTCCGGTACATTCGGGGGCGGCGGCGGCGGCGGCGTCCCCAGCAATTGCTCCAGCACCCACTTTCCACGCTTCACCGGCGATGTCCGCGTCGGATTCGACGTCACCGTGAGCACACTGGCCTGCGTCAGCAGACCACCCCGCGTCCGGTCCTGCAAAGCCACCATCTGAAATCCATCAGGTGCCGCCTTGGCCACATGCGCCAACGCTTTGGCACCGCTGCCACCG
>CAZSDE010000164.1:0-420 GCA_964605435.1 uncultured Akkermansia sp. | reverse complement strand
CAGACCACCCCGCGCCCGGTCGGTCAAAGCGACCATCTGAAACCCATCAGGAGCCGCCTTGGCCGCATCATACGGCAATCCATAGTGCCGCGCGAGTGGCTCATTCACCCACGTGAACTCAGCATCGATCAGTTCCAGCAGATTCCGCCCGCCAAAGAAAACACTGGCCACAAATCGCTCGGTCTCCCGCAGCATCGACGCCCGCAGCTGATCGTTGAACGCCGGAAAAAGCTTCCCGTCAGGCCCCACGAAATCAATCCTCCGCAGCTGCAGCCACTGCATCGCAAAATTCGTCACCAAAGTCAGGGCCCGCGGATCCTTCAGCATCCTGCGCACCTGCGGCTCCAGTTGCCCCCTCAGTTCCCCACGGTCAGCCAGCGCCATCAACTCGGCATCGGGCATGCTCGACCACAGAAAATA
>CAZSDE010000163.1:1880-7501 GCA_964605435.1 uncultured Akkermansia sp. | reverse complement strand
TGACGACTTCGCAGGCGGTCACGGGGGCGGCTGCCTTTTTCTTGAGGGCGAGAAAGGCGAGCGAGGTGATGAAGATGGGGAGGGCGGTGCCGAGGATGGCAGCGAGGGGCCAGCGGCGTCCGGGTTTCGGGGTGAGCCAGAGCAGCCAGAGCAGGGCGAGGCCGGCGGCCCATGCGGAGGCGGTCAGGGCGGGGATGAGGAAGCGTTTGGGGATGCGTTCGGCGAAGCTGCGTTCGAAGCTGAGAAATCCGGATTTATTGGCGAGGAAGCGGAGGTTCTGGCGGGATTCCGGGAGCCATGGATGGAGGGCGAGGGCGCGGCGCATCCAGAGGGCTGCGCTGGCCTCGTTTCCGGCGCGGAAGTGGGCGGTGGCGAGGTTGTGGCAGAGTTCTGGCGAGATGCTGCCGCTGGGCGCGGCGGTGACTGTTTCGAATTTTTCGATGGCCTTGTTCCAGTCGCCTGCCTTGAAGGCGATTTCGGCATCCTCGATGGTGCGGCTGAGGGATTCCGCTGCGGGGGCCGCGGGAGTCTTGGCTGGTGGTGGGGTGGCGGTTGGTTCGGCTTGGGCGGCAGGATCGGCCGCCATGAGGGGGAGGGCGGTCGTGAGGGCGAGCCGCAGCAGAGTGCGCAGGAAGGAAGGCATGAGGAGAGGGGTCAGGAAGGCAGGACCGAGGGCAGGATCTGGAGGGTGCGGCTGCGTTCGTCCGCGGGGACGGGGGTGTCTGCGGTGGCGGGGCTGGCGTAGCGCCAGAAATCGCGGCGGGCGAGGACAGCCGAGAGGTCCGGATGATTTGGGAGCGGGGATTTGCGGTGATGGGACCATGCGGTCAGGTATTCGCTCACGAGGGCGTAGAAATCAGAGCCATTGAGGTTAGGCTTGCGGAGGTCAGCGAGGATGTCGCGGCATGGTCTGGGTGAGCCTGGCGGGGGTTGGCTGGCGAGGCGGGCGGCCTTGTTTCTGCGGAGGCTGCCTGCGGCGAAGAGGAGTGCGGCCGCTGCGGCGGGAGCCGCGTGCCACCAGCCGGCGGGAGCTGGCAGGACCGAGCCGTAAAGCGGGCGGAGCGGGCTTTGGGGAAGCAGCTGCGGGAGGATATCCTGGAGGTCCTCGCTGGGGGCAGGAGTACCGAGGAGGGAGAAATCGCGCGCGGACTCCGTGGCCGTGTCTGCGTTGGCTCCGGTTCCCTCGCTGGGGGGCTGGCCTGTGACGATCAGTTCAAGGGGTTCCGTGCGGACGGTTTCATACTTTCCGGAGGACGGATTGAAGAACGAGAGGGAATAGACCGCTTTGAGCGATCCGCTTTTTTCCGGGAAGACGAGCTGGGTGAAGCGTTTTTCGCCGGGTTCGCTGCCCCAGTCGCGGTTTTCCATGGAGACCTTGGCTGGGTAGGTACGGAAGCCCTCCGGGTTTTCGAGGGTGGGGTTGCCGACCGAGTCGAAGTTGCCTGATCCGGCGATGGCGATTTCGAAGGCGACTGGGTCGCCGAGGTTGACCTGCCATGGTGGGGCACCGGGGTTATCGGCGCGGGCCATGATGGTGAACTGGCCGACGGCTCCGGCGAAGGTGCTGGGTTTATCCGGGGGGAGGTCCTTGACGGTGATGTCGATTCCGTTGCTGCGGAGTTTGAGGCTGCGGCGGGAGGAAGGCATGCCGCCGAAGGGGTCGCGCAGGCCCCCGGCCATGGGCATGAGGACATCGGCTTTCACTTCGGCGGGTCCGAGGGTGAGTTTACCGGGTTTCATGGCCGTCATGACGCTCTGGGCGCGGTAGACGCGCCATGTTTCGCTGCCGACGTCCTGGAGGTCGAGGCTGGGAATGCGGTCGAAGCGGGCCACGGCGAAGCCTTCCGAGGTGATGGTGGGGAAGATCTGGCTGGCGATCTGGACGGCTGGGGGCATGAGCACGGTGACCGTGATGGGAACGAGTTCGCCCTTCCAGATTTCGGTGCGGCTGGCGCTGAGCTGGACCTGAGGCATCATGGAGCCGTCGATGGGGGCGGCGCCTTCCTTGACGGTGAGGGTGGCGGCTTCCGAGGTGATGGTCTGGCCATCGACTGTGAAGGTCTGGGGTGGGATGGAGTACTGACCTTCCGTTTCTGCTTCGATGAGGTAGCGGAGTTCGATGTAGCGGACGAGCGAGCCATTATTGAAGAGCTGCTGGCTGCTGACGCCGGCGAAGCGGATCCCGAGGCCATCGACTTCGATGGAGCGGGGGTAGTCTTCGAGGCCGCGGGCACTGTCGAGGCGGTAGGAGAGAACGACGCCTTCGCCGGGGCTGACGGTGGCCGCTGAGAGAAGGGGTTTGATGCGGGCGGGGGCGTCCGGTGCCTGAGCCGGGGGCTGGGTGGCAGCTGGCGGTGGGGGTGGCTGATCCGGTGGGGCGGGCACGGGGGCCTGCTGGGCGCGGGCGGCGGTGAGGGCTGCGGCGAGAGTGACCCCGGTGCAGAGTCGGAGGAGAGAGGAAATCATGGGGCGGGTGGGGGTCGGTTGGTTACCAGTCCTTGGTGGGGCGGCCTTCGCGGCCGCTTTCCATGCGTGGGCGGACGTTGGTGTCCTCGTCAGAGAGCTGGCGGAGTTGTTCCATGGCTTCGCTGCGGCTGTATCCGGTGGCGTCGTTGACGGCGTCGTCTTCGGAGGGTTCTGATTCCCCGTCGCCGGGTTCGCCGCTGGATTCCTGCTGGGGCTGATCGCCGCCTGGCTGGGTGCCGATGTTGCCTTCGCGTTCCTCATTGGATTTTTCGCGGCCCTTTTCGGCTTCGCCTTCCTTTTCGCCGCCTGAGCCGTCCTTGCCTTCTTCCTTATCGCCGCCGCTGCCTTCGCCGTCTTCTTGTTCGCCTTCTCCTTCTTCCTCGCCCTGTTCCTTGCCGCCATTGTTTTCCGAGCCCTTGGATCCTTTGCCGCCGGGTTGTCCCTGGCCTTGCCCCTGACCCTGGCCTTTGCCTTCGCCTTGCCCCTGCTGTTTCCCCTGTTTCTTGCCCTGTCCTTTGCCTTGGCCCTGCTGCTGGGCCATTTGTTCGCGTTGTTCCTTCAGTTTGCGGATGAGTTCGGCGACGGCATCGTGGTTCTTGCGGGCGGCGGTGTCATCGTTGTTGAGGACGAGGCATTCCTGGAAGTGTTCGAGGGAATTTTCGAGGCGGCGGATGAGGCCGTCGATGTATTTTAGGGATGGTTTTTTGACGCGTTTGTCCTGGGATTTGGCCTGTTCGAAGATGGTGCTGGCGAGGTTGTAGTGGGCCTGGCTGCGGAGCTTGGGGTCGTCGGTGGTGAGGACGGCACCGAAGCCGTCCATGGCTGCTTCGTAATCGCCGGCCTTGAGGGCGGCGGTGCCGCGGGCGAACTGGAGTCGTTCCGGGGTGGTGGTGGCGGCGCGGTTGGAGCCGAAGAAGCGGTCGGCGATGACGCCGAGTCCTCGGCTGGCGGCACCGGTGTCCGCGGGGGTGCGGGAACCGGATTGTTCAAGGAGGCGTTCGAAATTGAACTGAGCGTTGGCGAAGTCGCCTTCGCGGTAGAATTTCCATGGGTCGCCGATGACTGGTTCCCGGGCAGTGGTGGGGGCGGGTGTGGTGATCTGGGTGGACTGGGCCGTGGCTGGCTGTGGGAACAGAGTGAGGAGAACGGCGCAGGCTGCGGCGGTGGCTGGCAGGGAAGCCGCGGCAGGGCGCAGGCGGCTGGCGATGCCGAGGAGGTAGGCTGTGACGAGGGAGAAGAGTCCGGCGGCGAGGGGCCACTGGAAGCGGTCGATGGCCTTCTTGGTGGTTTTGGCGTTCATGGCGGAGCGCTGGAGTTTCTGGAGAATGAGGTCGACGCGGGCGTCGCTGACGCCTTTGCTTTCGAGCGGGAGGTAGAGGCCGCCGGTGAGGGTGGCGATTTTCATGAGGGTATCGCGCTGGAGTCTGGAGAAGACGATTTTTCCACTGCGGTCGCGGTAGTAGCCACCGTCGGCTGAGGGATCTGGAATGACTCCGCCGGTCTGGGTGCCTACGGCGACGCAGATGAGGGCGACGCGGGCGTCGCGGGCGCGGCGGGCGGCGGCGAGGGCTTCGCCTTCGAGTTCTTCGCCATCCGAGAAGAGGATGAGGACCTGCTGGCCGGAGAGGTCGGATTTTGCGAAGGTATCGATGGCCTTGTCGATGGCGCGGGCGAGGTGCGAGCCTCCGCGCGGGATGAGTTCGGCGTCCATGCTGTCGATGCTTTCGATGCGGGCGTCGTTATCCGGGGTGATGGGGGCGTACAGGAAGGCTGTACCGGCGAAGGGCATGAGGCCGATGCGGTCGCCGCGGAGTTTGCGGACGAGGTCGGCGGCGGCCAGTTTGGCGCGGGTGAGGCGGTCGGGCTGGAGGTCATTGGCCAGCATGCTTTTCGAGGTGTCGATGGCGATGATGAGGCTGCGGCCCTGGCCTCCTGATTCGGTTTCGGTGAAGCCCCACTGAGGTCTGGCGAGGGCTGTGATCATGAGGGCGATGCCGAGGAGTTCGCAGGCGAAGGCGGCGGTGGAGCGCCGTCTGGCGTGCCATGTGACGAGTTGGTCGAGGAGTCTGGGCGAGGCGATTCTGGTGAGGGATTTTCTGGCGTGGGCGGTGCCGAGGAAGCGGGTCCCGATGAGGATGGGGATGAGGAGGAGGAGCCAGAGGGCGGCTGGCTGGGCGAAGGAGGCGTTCACTGGGAATCAGGGGTAGCGCCGGAGGATGGTCTGGCGGGCGAGCAGGCCGAGGCCGGCTAGGCTGAGAGCGCCCCAGAGGGGGTAGGCGAAGAGTTCGTCGATGAGGGTGGAGCGGCGGATATTGAGTCTGGTTTTCTCGAGTTGGTCGATTTCGCGGAAGATGGAAACCATGGCATTGGCGTCGCGGGCGTGGTAGTAGCGACCGCTGGTGGTGCTGGCGACTTCCTTGAGGGTTTCCTCGTCGAATTCCTGGCGGACGCCGACGTATTGGCCTTCCGGGGTGGGGACGGGGACCTGGTGGTAGCCGTGGGTACCGATGGCGATGGTGTAGATGCGGATGCCGAGGGTGGCGGCTAGTTTGGCGGCTTCGCGGGGTCCGATTTTTCCGGAATTGTTGGCACCGTCGGTGATGAGGATGATGATTTTCGAGCGTGATTCGCGGTTGGTGAGGCGTTTGGCGGCGGTGGCGAGGGCGCTGCCGATGGCGGTGCCCATGTCACGGGTTTGATTGAACCAGATTTTGTCGAGGGTTTCCTCGAGCCAGTTTTTGTCGAGGGTGAGGGGTGAGGCGAGGTAGGGACGGCCGGAGAAGACGACGAAGCCGACGCGGTCGCTGGGGCGGTTGCGGATGAAGTCGCGCGTGACCTTTTTGGCGACGGTGAGGCGGTCGACTTTTTCCCCGCCGACGCGCATATCCTGGATGGACATGGAGAGGGAGAGGTCGAGGGTCATGAAGATTTCGACGCCGCTTTCCTCGATTTTTTCCTCGGTGCGGAGTTTCTGGGGTCGGGCCAGGGCGGCGGTGCCGAGGGTGAGGGTGGCGAAGGAGAGGAAGAGTCCGAGGGCTCCGATGGCAGAGCGGGTTTTTTTACCTGCGGAGCGGAGCAGGTGGAGGGAGGAGAACTGGAGGGCGGACTGGCGGCCGGCGGAGGAGCGCAGGAGGGCGAGGATGGGCAGGAGGAGG
>CAZSDE010000163.1:1452-1870 GCA_964605435.1 uncultured Akkermansia sp. | reverse complement strand
GAACCAGCCGGGTTCCGCGAAGCGGTAGTGGTCAGGCAGCAGGCGCATGGGGGAGGGGAGGTGGCTGTTGGGAAGTGGCGGGCGGAGCCGGGGCGGCCTGGGAGGCTCTGATGGCGGTCAGGGCATTGCTGACGAGGGTGGCTGGGGGAATGGAAGTATTTCCGAACCGGATTTGGTCGCAGCTGGCGAGGATTGCTTCGCAGGCGGAGATGGCTGGGGTGGGCGGCGGGGCTGGTTTGCGGGAGTGGCCCATGATTTCCTCGGTGGTGGAGTAGCGGGCCATGATGCCGGAGAGTCGGTCGAGGTAGTGCCTGACGATGGTAGACACGGTGGCTGCGGTTTCCGTTTCCGTCGTGGCGCTGGAGTTGCGCTGGAGGGTTTCGGGTTGCCGGGGGGCTTCGCGGGCGGGGTCGGGCGG
>CAZSDE010000163.1:0-1442 GCA_964605435.1 uncultured Akkermansia sp. | reverse complement strand
GGGGGTGGGGTTTCCGGTTTCGTTCGGGGGGCGGGGTTTGGGGGGGGGGTTTCCGGGTTCCGGGTGGGCTCCGGGGGGGGGGTGGGGGGGGGTGGCTGGGAACTGGAAGTGGCGGATGAGTTTCCGGAGGAGGGTGAAGACGGTGATGAGGGCGAGGGTGGCGACGAGGGCGGCAAGGATCCACCACCACCATGCCGGGCCGGTGCCTGCGGCAGAGCCGGGGGCGACGGGTTCGACGATCTTTTCCAGTTCCGGGAAGGGGATCATGGTGGCGTGCGGGGGAGGGAGCGGCGGGAGGTTGGGAGGGATGGTAGGGTGGGTCGGGGGGAAATGCAAAACGTCTCCCGGGTTTTTGCCGGGGAGTGCGGGTGGGAGGAAAGCTGGTTATGGAAGCGTTCCGTATCAGAAACGGCTGACGACGGACGGGAGAAGCTCCCTGCGTTTTTCGAGTTGCCGGAGTCTGGGTTCGTGCTTGCTGAGTGCGTCCGGTCCTTCGCTGAGCAGCTGGGTATGGGCTTTGGAGAGGATTTTGGAGGAGAGGGAGGCCCATGACGTCTTGCCTTTGGCGCTGGGGGCGTTGTGCTCGGCGAGAATGACGGCGGCTTCCGCTGCCCCGAGGAGACGGACGCAGTGGTCGAGTTTGGATTTCTCGTTGAGGGTGAGGAGTCTGGAGTAGGCGGAAGCGGCGGCGGCGATGGCGTCGCTGCTGCGTTTCGCGAGGGCGGCCTGCTGGGCGTGCTTCAGTGCGACGAGGCCCCAGCGGAGTTGTCCTTTTTCCGATCGGGCGTGTGGGCCGACGACTTTCCAGATGGCTTCGGCCTTGCTGAGGATGGTGGCGGCGGCGCTGGCGTCTGCGCGGGAGGCGAAGGAATTGCTGAGGCGTTCCATGGCCACGGCGAGGCGGGCAACTGGCTGGGGAGACGCATTGGTGGGGAGGATCAGTTCACCGTTCCGGGAGCGGAAGTTTAGTGCTTGGGCGAGGGTGGTGGCGGATTCCGTGAGTCGACCGGCGTCGTGGAGGGCTTCGGCGAGGGTGGTGAGGCAGTTGGACATGACGATGGCGGCGGATTCGCTTCCTGGTTCGGTGGCGAGGGCCTGCTCGGCGGTGGCCCTTGCCTTGAGGGCGGTGGCGAGGGCAGCGTCGTGCTTGGATGAAAGGCTGAGGATGCGGGCATGGGAGCGCTGGCTGGAGGCGCTGTGGAGGATGCCATCGAAGCTTCCGTCGCAGCTCGTGCAGAGGAGGTCGGCGAAGCGGGAGGCGAGAGGCAGGGTGTCTGGTGGCAATGGTTTCCGCTGTTCGGCGCAGACTTCAGCGGTTTCGGCGAGGATTTCTGCGGATTCGGCGAGGATGCTGCCGGAGGCCCTGCCTTCGATGGGGTGGCTGCCGATGGTTTGCCCGACGAGGCGGGCGGCTGCCACGGCGTCCTCGAAGTAATCGCACT
>CAZSDE010000162.1:0-7597 GCA_964605435.1 uncultured Akkermansia sp. | reverse complement strand
TGCAAGTTCGGTGATGCGAAGGGCATGCCGCTGCTGGTGGCGGTGCGGTCCGGGGCGCGCGATTCGATGCCTGGGATGATGGATACGATTCTGAATCTTGGACTGAACGACCAGACGGTGCTGTCGCTGGTGGCGGCGACGAACAACGAGCGTTTTGCGTGGGACTGCTACCGCCGCTTCATTCAGATGTACGGGGACGTGGTGCTTGGCGTGCAGAAGCGGGAAGGGGAAGACCATGAGCCGTTTGAAGTGGTCATTGAAGGCTTCAAGCACGACAAGTATCACAAGGACATTCTGGATTCCGACCTGACGGCGGACGACCAGAAGGAACTGGTGAAGCGGTTCAAGGCGCTTGTGAAGGAGCGGACGGGCAAGGTATTCCCGAATGATCCGTGGGACCAGCTGCGTGGCGCGGCGGGAGCGGTGTTTGGTTCGTGGATGAACGACCGTGCCATTGTGTATCGCCGCAAGTACAACATTCCTTCGGAGTGGGGCACGGCGGTGAACGTGCAGGCCATGGTTTACGGGAATACCGGCAATGATTCCGGTTCCGGGGTGGCCTTCACGCGGAATCCGGCGAATGGGGTGAATGAATTCTACGGTGAATTCCTGATCAATGCGCAGGGTGAAGACGTGGTGGCAGGGGTGCGCACGCCTGAGCCGGTGGCGCAGCTGAAGAACGAGATGCCGAAGGCGTATGCCGAGCTGCTGAAGGTGCGTGCCACGCTGGAGAAGCACTTCAAGGATGTGCAGGACGTGGAGTTCACGATTCAGTCGGGCAAGCTGTTCATGCTGCAGACCCGCAATGGGAAGCGCACGGCTGCGGCGGCGCTGAAGTTTGCGAGCGACATGGTGAAGGAGAAGCTGATTGACTGGGAGACGGCGGTGCTGCGCAATCCGGCGGACCAGCTCGAGCAGCTGCTGGCTCCGGATTTTGATGTGGCGGAGATCAAGAAGGCGAAGGCGCTGGCCACAGGCCTGCCTGCTGGACCTGGTGCTGCCTCTGGAGTGATCTATCTGAATGCGGACCGTGCGGCGGCTGCTGCGGAGAAGGGAGCCGACGTGCTGCTGGTCCGCAATGAGACGTCGCCGGAAGACCTGCGTGGGATGATTGCGGCGGTGGGGATTCTCACGGCCAAGGGCGGGGTTTCCTCGCATGCTGCGCTGGTGGCTCGTCAGATGGGCAAGGTCTGCATCTGCGGCGCGAGTGCCGTGGAGATTGATTACGACAAGAAGACCGTGAAGATTGCGGGACAGACCTTCCGTGAAGGGGTGGATAGCCTTTCGATCGACGGGACGGCCGGCACCATTTACGGCGGCAAAGTGAAGACTGGTCCGTCGAGCATTGTGATGGGCCTGCTGTTTGGCGACAAGGCGGCTCAGAAGACGGAGAAGTTTGCGCAGTTCAAGCAGCTGATGGACTGGTGTGCGAAGGCGACGCGTCTGGATGTGCGTACGAATGCCGACAATCCGGAGCAGACGGCGCAGGCGATTGCGTTCGGGGCACAGGGGATTGGTCTGACCCGTACGGAGCATATGTTCTTCGAGGGTGACCGCATTGATGCTGTCCGCGAGATGATTCTGGCGGAGACAGTGGAGGCGCGCCGCAAGGCCCTTGCCAAGCTCCTGCCGTATCAGCGCGAGGACTTCACTGGCATCTTCAAGGCCCTCAAGGGACTGCCGGCTACCATTCGTCTGCTTGATCCCCCGCTGCATGAATTCGTGCCGCACGAGGCCAAGGCGCAGGCGGATCTTGCGAAGAAGATGGGTGTGAGTGCCGAGAAGGTGAAGGCCCGTGTGGATGCCCTGCACGAGTTCAATCCGATGCTGGGTCACCGTGGCTGCCGTCTGGGCATTGCCTATCCGGAGATAACGGAGATGCAGGCTCGCGCCATCTTTGAAGCGGCGGCGGACGTCGCGAAGAAGAACATCAAGGTGAAGCCGGAAGTGATGGTCCCGCTGGTTGGCTACAAGAAGGAACTCGACCTGCAGGTGGAGATCATTCACAATGTGGCAAAGCAGGTGATGGCCGAGAAGAAGATCAAGTTCGACTACATGGTCGGAACGATGATCGAGGTGCCGCGTGGTGCGCTCACGGCTGACGAGATTGCGCACACGGCGGAGTTCTTCAGCTTCGGCACGAACGACCTGACGCAGACGGCCCTTGGGATCAGCCGCGATGACATGGGGAACTTCCTCATGCCGTACACGGAGAACGAGATCTTCAAGAAGAACCCGTTTGCCACGCTTGATCAGCCTGGAGTTGGCCAGCTCATGGAGATGGCCGTTGGGAAGGGCCGCAGCACCCGTCCGAACATCAAGCTGGGCATCTGCGGTGAGCACGGTGGCGATCCGGACAGCGTCAAGTTCTGTCACAAGCTTGGTCTCGCCTATGTGAGCTGCTCGCCGTACCGGGTGCCGGTGGCCCGTCTTGCGGCGGCTCAGGCGGCCATCGAAGAGAAGCGCGCTGCGGCCAAGGCTGGTGCCGCCAAGTCGGCTCCTGCCAAAAAGGCTGCGAAGAAGAAGACCGCGAAGAAGAAGTAATCGGTCCCTGCTTCCCGAATGACAAAGCCCCATGCGTCCTGAGCGGCGCATGGGGCCTTTTTTTGGGGTGTGCGCCGAGTCATCCTGGCATGGCGCGTCCGGACCATGATGGCCATGGCGGGAGCGTGCGGAGGAACTACTGGCGCGTGCCGGTCCGGAGCAGGTTTCCGCTGATTCAGCGAGGCGGTGTTGCGTGCGCTTTTGTCAGGGGGTTCCGGAGGCGTTGAGTTTGCGTCGGAAGATGCGGTTTCCGGCGGAGACGCAGAGCCATTGATTGCCGGGGCCTGCGAAGGAGCAGCTGATGACCTGGCTGCCTGGGGCTGGGTGTGAGAGGAGACCGCAGGCTCGTCCGGTGGGGTCGAATACCTGGACGCCGAGGGTACTGGTAACGTACCAGCGGCCGGATTGATCCGTGCACATGCCATCGCCGCCGCTGGCGGCGAGGTAGGGTGGCGGGGCGTTGAAGGGGAAGTCTCCTTTGGGGTCGATGGGGCAGCGCAGGGACATGATGGGAAGACCGGCGTCGAGTGAGCCGTCGGGATGGATGCGCCATGCCCAGACGCGGCTGCCTTGGTATTCGCTGCTGGCGAGGGTACCGCCGTCTGGGGAGAGGGCGATGCCATTGGGAGCGGTGAGGCCTGTGGCCATGGTGCGGCGGGATTTGGCAGCGAGGTTGACTCCGATGATTTCGCCGCGGCCGGTTTCGGTGAAGTAGGCCCAGCCATTGGATGCGATCACGAGATCGTTGGGGGCGGCGTCTGTGGCGAGGGTTTCGGTGGTGCCGGTGGCTGGATTGACGGCGATGAGCTGGCGGCTGCTGCCCTGGCAGAGGACGATGCGGCCGTCCGGGGCGACTTTGCTGCCGCTGCCTGCCGGGTCGCAGATCTTGGTTTTGGAGCCATCCGGTGCGATGCGCCAGTGGCCGCCGCTGCGGAGGTCGCTGGCGTAGAGGTTGCCATCGCGGTCGCCGCGCAGGCCATCGGCGAAACCGAAGCCGTCGGCGAGGGGCTGCCATGATTCGCCATCGATGAGGAGCTTGTTGAGGGAGAGGTCGCCGGCGAGGTCGTCCTTCACCTTGCCGGGGCTGGTGGTGAGGGGGGCTTTTCGCCAGAGCCAGCGCATAGCATCGGGGAAGATGGCGGCTCCGTGGTGGCTGTTGTGTCCGTAGCCTTCCTGCCAATCGAAGCGGGTGTCGTATCCCATGTAGGCGAGGGCGGCGTGCATCTGGCGGTTGGCGGTGGGCCAGTGGCCGAAGGGGTTGTCGAGGTCGCCGCTGGTATCCTGGAGGAAGATGCGGAGCGGCTTGCGTTCCGTTTTGCGGATGAGGTAGGGGTAGACGTTCCCGCCGCGCAGGTTCACGAAGGAACCGATGGTGCTGAGGACGCGCCGGAAGAGGTCGGGTCGTTCCCATGCGGCTGTGAAGCTGGCGATGCCGCCGCTGCTGGCACCGCAGATGCCGTGCTTTTCGGGGTCCGGGCTGAAGGGCCATTGCCGGGCGACTGCCGGGAGGATTTCGTCTGCGAGGAAGCGGGCGTAGTTTGCGCTGAGGCTATCGTATTCGAGGCTGCGGTTGCTGCTGTTCCATGGATTTTTCCGTTCCTTTGCGGGGTCGTGTCCGGGGTTCAGGAAGACGGCGAGCATGGGCGGAATTTCTCTGGCGGCGATGAGGTTGTCGAGGACGCCGGGGACACCCCATGCGCCATCCCGTTTCTGGTAGTCGTGACCGTCCTGGAAGACCATGAGGGCGGCGGTGCCATCGGGTTGGTACTGGGCGGGGACATAGACCCACCAGTTCCGTTCCGTGCCCGGGAAGACGGTGCTTTTCCAGACAGGCATTTCGTGAACCGTGCCCTGGGCGACCCCCGGCTTGGCATTGGCATCCGGGTGGCGGGCTGGTTTGCTTTCCTGTTTTGGCTGTTCTGATGGTTCCGGTTTGGCGGGTGGCTGGAAGGCCCAGCGGAGGGCGTCTGGGAGGAGGGCACCGCCGGGTCGGCCGTCGTGGCCGCCACCGGTCATGGTGAAGACGTGCTCGTAGCCGGCCCAGCGGAGGGCGTGGGCCATGTCTTCGTTGGCGAGGGGCCAGTGACCGTGCATGTTGTCGAGGTCGTTTTCGCCTTCCTGCATCCAGACGCGGATGGGTTTGGGGTTTTTGCGGGAGGCGCGGATGAGAGCCGGGTAGATGTGTCCGCCGCGGATGTTGGTGAAGCTGCCGATATGTGAGATGACATTGCGGAAGAGGTCGGGTCGTTCCCATGCGGCAGTGAAGGCGGCGATGCCGCTGCTGCTGATGCCGCAGATGGCCCACCTTGCCGGATCGGTGGTGAGTTCCGCGTGCTGGCGTGCAGTGGGCAGGACTTCGTCGGCGAGGAAGCGGGCGCAGCGGTCGTCCGGGGTATCGTATTCGAAGCTGCGGATGCTGCGGCTGGCGGCTCCGGGCAGAGTGGCCGGGATGGTGCCCGGGCTCACGAAGATGGCGGCGGACGGCGGGATGGATCCGGCGGCGATGAGATTGTCGAGCACGATGGTGGCGCGGGAGGATCCGTCCGGTTTCTGGAAGCCGGGGCCGTCGAGGAAAATGATGCCATGGAGTGGTTCGCCCGGCTTGCGCTGGGCGGGCAGGTAGAGAGCGGCCTCGCGGACCGAGCCCGGGTAGACAGTCGACGACGGCAGAGCGAGCGTCTGCACCGAGCCTTCGGGAACGCCGGGTCTGGTCTGAGCGTCGGCGGAGAGTAGCGGGATTTCACGGGGGGCCGCGGGGGCGGCAGCCGTGAGAAGGAGGAAGTACGGCAGAAAGCGGAACGGGACCATGCCGCTGCGTCGCGTGGCCGGGGGCAGCCTGCAAGTCAGTCCGGACTCCGCGACTCCGTCCGGTTTCCTACCAGTATCCCCACTGGCCTGTGAGCATCACGTAGATGCCGAGCACGAGATTGGCGACGGCATGCATGAGGATGCAGGCGCGCACGCTTTTGGTGTGGAGGTAGAGCCAGCCGATGAGGAGAGCCCAGACGAAGGCGGCGCCGCGGTCGGCGGCTCCGTGGGCCAGCACGATCATGGCGGCGGTGACCCAGAAGGCGCGAGTGCTGCGCAGGCCGTGCGGCAGGGTCTGGAAATCCCGGTCGCTGTCGGCCACGGTGCGCCAGAGGAAGCCGCGCCAGAAGAATTCCTCTACGAGCGGGACGATGAGGACCATGCGGGCGAAGCGGAGGGCGAGGGCGGCCCACCATGCAGCAGGGTTCTCCTTCCAGAGGGAGGGATCGAAGCCCTCCAAGCGTTCGGTGCAGCCGAGCCATTTGATTTCCGGGACGAGGCCGCGGTGGTAGAGCCAGCCTGGGAGGATCCAGAGGGCGATGCCCACGATGCCGAGGGTGGTGGCGAGCAGGGCGTGCGGTCGGCGGAGCGGGTCCAGGCGGTAGTGCTGGCGGAAGAACCACATCCATGCGGCGCAGGCGGCGACCTGGAGAGGGTAGGCCCATTGTTCCGGGTGGCGGCGCCACCAGACGGCTCCGGCCGTTTCCACCTTGAAGAAAGACGAAGCGATCATGATGCCCATGAAGAGCAGCAGTGGGCCGGCCCATGCGGCGGTGGGCGATTGGCGGAGACGGGCGATTTCGGAATTCATGAAGCGGCGCGGGAAGAGCGGAGGGACGGCAGCCAGCGGGTGGCCGCCATGGGTAGGAGGCAGAGGGCCACGAGAAGGTTCAGGGCGAGGGCGAGGGCGCAGACGGTGCCCATGGAGACGAGGCCTTCGAGTCGCGCGGTGACGAGTGAAGCGAATCCTGCGGTGGTGGTGAGGCAGCAGCTGAGGAGGGCGCGGCCGGTGGTGGTCCGCATGCTGCCAGGGTCCATGCCTTTGCGCAGGGCCATGAGGACGTGGATGCTATAATCGATGCCCGTGCCGAGCGAGAGGAGGAGGGCGGCGAGGTTGAAGAAATTCCATGACAGGCCGGCCCATGCCATGCAGCCGAGGAGAGTGCCGAGATTCACGGCCATGACGGTGACGCAGAGGAGCACCGACCGCCAGCATCGGAAGGTGAGGCTGAGGAGGGTCAGGACACAGACTGCGAGGACGGCGAGGATGCGGAACAGTTCCTGAGGAACCCGTGTGGCGAGTTTCCATGAGAGGAGTTCCTCGCTGACGAGGTACATCCCGTCCGTGGAGACTTCCGGTTCGAGGGCGGCGGCGGCTTCTGCGTGGGATCCGGCGGGGTCGATCATGGCTACGCAGAGGGCTGCGCCGGATTCATCCTTCCGTGTGAAGCGGTTCACGAGCCATGCGGCGGCATCCGAGGGAGGGCTGGTCGGCACCGCACCGGCGGCGATCCATGAGCGCCAGAGCGTCATCATGCGTTCGGTGAGGGCCCATGCGAGGGGTTCGTACCCGGCGTCTGTGACGGCGGTGCGGAGGCGGTCGGATTCAGCGATAAGCCATGCGGCCGACTGCGTGAGGTTTTCCTGCTGCCATGGCTGGTGGGTCCAGAGGACGCAGGGCAGCGATGCGCCGTGGATGGCACCGGCGGCCTTGGCGCGTTCGATGGCCTGAGCAGCGGTGTCGAGGCGTGCCTGCATGGTTCCGTGGTCTTCGGTGCGGAACATCCACTGGAGGCCGGTGCCCCGGCCGAGCACAGAGGTGGCTTTGCGCATGGTTTCGTCGGCCCTGCTGCCATTGAGTCGCATGCAGTCCATGGAGGTGTCCATGGGGGGTGGGCCCTTCCATGCGAGGCCAGCGAAGCAGAGTGCAGCCACCGCGGCTGCGGCGGTGGCCAGAACCACGTCGGCGCGGCGGGAAGCGAGCCAGCTGTGGCTGTCATGATCCGCGGCCGCGGGCAGTTGTGGAGGTCGCTGCCGCATGAGCCAGCGGAAGCAGGGACCGAGCATGATGACTGCGCCGATGACGATGCCGATGCCGACGAGGAAGCCGAGTCCGGAGATGCCTGGCACGGTGCAGACCGTGAGTGAAAAGAAGGCAGCGGCGGTGGTGGCGGCGGCTGCGCGGATTCCTTGCCGGGCGCGCTTCCGGACGACGTCATGGGGTGCGGTGCTGAGCGATTCCTGA
>CAZSDE010000161.1:0-7614 GCA_964605435.1 uncultured Akkermansia sp. | reverse complement strand
CCCCGGATACCCCCCATACCAATGTGTCGGACTACCTCAAAGTCGTGCGCCTCCTCCCCATTGAGGTAGTCGAGTTGTCGCCCAAGGTAAAAGACGAGGACAATAACGACATTGCGGGTTCTGAGAAACCATCCAGCGGCAAGCCATTGACACCGTTTGTTGAAGTCGATCCGAACGCCAACAAGATCGCACACCGCGAGATCAAGGTGAAGATTGGCGATGCGATGAAGGATAAGAAGGTGACATGGACACTTGAAGCGATTCCAGGAGCAACACCGGCGACCATTCGCGGCGACTGGGACGACAGCCCGACGCACAAAGACCGCTTTGAGGCATCCACAGCCTACGGTGCGAACGGGTTCCGCAAAGTGTCACAGTCATCGGGTGAAACCACCGTAGGAGCCGACGGGCACACCGCCATCCGTGTGAACGTGCCCCCGATTGGGTTCAACCAAGTGAGAATCAAAATCCAAATCGAAGGCATGAGCACGCCGATGAATTTGATCGACATGGAGGTTCCAGGTGTTGTCGTCATTGATCCGGGGCATGGCGGAAACGATTCGGGTGCAGTCGGCAGAACCGACAACACTGTTTTAGAGAAGGACTTGGCCCTAGCTTACTCATTGAATCTTCGCCAAGAGTTGATCGACAAGTTTAAAGACGAGGATCATGGGATCAGAATCGTGATGACGCGCAAAACTACGGGTGAGTTCTTGGAGCTTGCTGATCGAGCGCGAAAAGCACGCGACAATGGCGCTGATGTATTGGTGAGCATACATTTTAACTCAGCGACATCTGCTTCAGCCCGTGGCACTGAAACCTTTGTTGAACGGACTGCGGCGGAAGCCTCGGCTGGCAACCCCGGTGACAACAAGAATGTCGATGAGGACTTGGCTCTAGCCACAGCATTGAACACAACCACACTAAACGCCGTTACAGCATCAGATGCTGGAGCGCTCAACCGAGGTGTGAAGCGCGAAGGAAAAGCGGTCACAAGAGATGGGGCCACCTACAACGGTAACACTCAAGACTATCATCCTGTAAAAGCGTGCTTGATTGAAGTGGAGTTCTTGTCCCACGAAACGGCCCTGGAAAGCGTTAAACTCTCAAACGCGACTGGAACGGCGATTAAGAGCGCTTTCAGTGAAAATGCAGCGAACGACATCTTCACCAACATTCGCAATCAACAATGAAGGCGGAATTTATTTTTGCGCTCGCGTTAGCTGCCATGTCGGCAGGGACCAGTGTGCTTGCTCACGGAAGATCGGAGCAAATGAAACAAGAATTGAATGCGAAGACACCCGAATGGCTATCGATTGGCGAATCAATCCATGTGGAGCCTGGCGGTAGTGATGCTTCAGAAAATGCGGCGTTCAGGACTTTGTCGGGAGACTCTCAAAGCACACGAGATAGAGTCATTATCCCAAGTCGGGGGATCGAGATTAAAGTCGATTATCCCATCAGTTCTTATTATGGAAGTTCGCTCAGCCCAGACGGCACGAAGCTCATTGTCAACTCGGGAACCTCAAGCCGACTTTATGAGATATTGTCCACGGGCGAGCATCAAGAAGTTGAGCTACAGCTTCCCCATGTGACATACGACGCAGGATTGAAGGGCTACATCACTGGATGGTCATGGGCCGACAACAAGACTCTAATTGCAAGATCAGAGATCACAGACGAAACCGGTCACGAAATCGTTGAGAACCGAATCTACGTCTTTCACATGAAGGAACGCGCCTTGAGTCGGCTCGATTTCAGCGATTTGAATCTGCCGACGACAGACGGTCTCGAAGTCACCAAAGTTGGAAGCGATTTGAACCACTTAAAGATTATTATCGGCAACAGCGAGTTCACAGTGAAGGCTGATTTGAAGTCACCACCCAAGGTCAAAGTGCTGGAGATGGATGCACCAAAAACTACGACTTCAGTTGCTGCGCCCAAACAGTCGGCACTGAAGACACCCGAAGCAAAGCCCGCACCGACACCGAGCGAGCAACCAACCTCATCAACGCCATGGAGCATCATTGTTGTGGTGATTGCGGCAGCGATGGGCTTGCTGTGGTTGGTGCTCAAGCGTCGTTCGTGAGCGCGGGGCGAGTGCAACGTTGTTCCGGCCTGCAACGTCTCTCCCAACCGCTGCCGGTGCCTGAGCTTGGCACTATGCCAGCGCGGCGAGTCCATCGTGTCTGGCGGTGTCCTGTGGCCGCTGGCATAGTGAGACGCTGGAATGCTCCCCAAAAACTGGTCCATGAGTTATGAGAGTCCCGGCGCGTAAGCGCCAACGACTCCCATGAAACGAAAACGACATACCCCCGAAGAGATCATCAGGAAGCTGCGGACTGCAGAAGAGGCCATGGCCGGCGGCAGGACCGTCGAGGAAGCCTGCCGCATCATTGCGGTGAGCATGGCGACCTACCAGCGCTGGAAAGGTCAGTATTCCGGCGTGAAGAAGGACGCCCTCAAACGGCTCAGGGAACTTGAGAAGGAGAACATCCGCCTGAAGAAGCTGGTGGCCGACCAGGCACTCGACATGGCCATACTGAAGGAAGTCGCGGAGGGAAAATGGTAGGCCCGGCCCGCAGGCGAGAGGCGGTGGACAATGTGTGCCAGCGCCTGGAAGTCAGCGAGCGCCGGGCCTGCAGGACACTTGGTCAGGCACGCAGCAGTCAGCGCTATCAGGCCAGTCCCAGAGAGGATGATGCACGCCTGACCGCCGCGATCCGGCGGATTGCCGCACGGGAACCCCGTGCCGGCTACCGCGGTGTGCGGCGTCACCTCGTACGCGAAGGCTGGCACGTGAACCTGAAGCGGGTCCACCGGATCTGGAAGAAGGAAGGACTCAGGGTCCCCCCGCAGGCCCACCGGAAGCGCCGCATGGGCAATGCGGAGAACGGCACGCAGCGCCTGCAGGCCGAGCGGATCAACCACGTCTGGAGCTACGACTTCGTGTTCGACCGGACCGAATCGGGAGGCCGTCTCAAGTGGCTTCCAGTGATCGACGAGTTCACCCGTGAATGCCTGTCGCTGGACGTGGCGCGCTCAATGACCAGCAGCGACGTCATCGAAACCCTCGACCGACTGGTGGAGGAATACGGAATTCCGGACTTCATCCGCTCGGACAACGGGCCGGAGTTCGTGGCCAGAGCCGTGAAGGACTGGATCGCAGCAAGAGGTTTCCGAACGCTCTTCATCGAACCCGGTTCTCCATGGCAGAACTGCTTCATCGAGAGCTTCAATGCAAGGTTCCGCGACGAGTTCCTCAACGTGGAAAGCTTCACGAGCCTGCTGGAAGCCAAGGTGCTCAGCGCGGAACACCGTGACAGATACAACCACCGCCGACCGCATTCGTCGCTGGGCGATCTGACACCCGCCGAATTCGCGGCTGCATGCCTGAACCCGCCGGGTTGTTCCCTGGCTCCGTTCGCCTCCGACGAGTTGCGGACCCATTCTCGGCGTCCAGAGCCTGGGAACAACCCTCCCACCCCGGGACTTGCCAAGCGCGCCCCGATCCCCGATCCTGAAACCGGAAAGCCACACCAATCCGAACCCGAAGAATCAACCCACAACGAAAAACTCTCATAAGAAGTGGATCAACTTCCGGGGGCACTCCAACGCGGCAGGCAACCGGCCCCCCGCTTCGGCTCTCTGTCGCGTGTCGTGCTGGCGATGTCTGGGGTTCGCCTAGCAAGTCAGGGTCGTTTGATTCGCTGCGCTCACCCCTTTGGGGCTGCCTGTCGGCAGTCTGTCTCCCTTCGGTCGGCTCTCGCGCTCCGCACTGTCGCCAACCGCAGGGGTGCTCCGCACCCTCCCGGCCTCCACCGTTCCCGCCACAGGACAAATGGGCGTCCAAACGGTTTCCCGTCCGCGGCATCGGATGCCATCTTCCGGTTTCCCTTCTGCCCGAAACCTACGGAACCCATGAAGCATCAACGCGTTGCCGCTCTCCCGACCCTCTGCGCATCCCCCTCCCGTCCGCCTGGCAGCTGCTCTTCCCGACCAGCCGGATTCGACACGGACGTCCGGATCATGAACGATCCCGCTCCCTCCGCCGTGGCCGATCCCTGCTCTTCTGTGCGTAATTCAGATGACTTGTTTCCCGGCGCATCCGACTCCCCGGTTTCCGCCAAGGTCCGCAAACAGAGTGCCGGTCCCGTGGCCACCGTCAGGCATGGTTCCGCCTCGGTCCCCATCTACCGGATCATTTCCGGCACCCGCACCCGCTTCGCCATCTCGTGGTACCGCGACGGGAAGCGCATGCGGCAGGTGTTCCGCACCATCGAGGCGGCGAAGAAGGAAGCTCTGGTCGTGGCGCGGCAGATTCAGGCGGGCATGCAGTACCTCACCGATCTGAAGCCGCACGAACGCGATGCCTTCGTGGCTGCCCGCGACCTCGCCGACAAGGCTGGTCTGCCCCTCGTCCCCGCGATGGAAGACTACCTGCGGGCACGGGAACTGGCAGGCACGGAATCGCTCGCTGCCATGGCCACGCAGTACGCCAAGCACTTCGGCTCGGTCGTCCGCAAGGCCAGCGTACCCGAAGTCGTGGAACAGCTCCTCGTGTCCCGCAGGCAGGACGGCTCTGGCCGACGCCACCTCTACCAGCTTTCCTCGGTGCTGCGCCGCTTTGCCGCTGCCTATCCCGGCCCGATCATCGACGTCACGTCCGCCGACATCGATGCGTGGCTGCGCAGCCTGAAAGTTTCACCTGTGTCGCGCAATGCCATGCTCGTCACTGTGAACATCCTCTTCTCCTTCGCCCTGGAGCAGAACTACCTGCCCGCCGGACCCACGGCAGCCAGCCAGCTCCGGAAGGTGAAGGTGCCCGATTCCGAGATCAGCATCTTCACGCCCGGGGACTTCGCCCGGATTATCCACGCCGCACCAGCCCGCCTGATCCCGCTCCTCGCCATCAGTGCCTTCGCCGGGATCCGGAGCGCTGAAATCGCCCGGCTCGACTGGTCAGCCGTGGACCTAGACCGCCGCATCATCGAAGTGCGGGCCGGTCAGGCGAAGACGGCTTCCCGGCGCGTCATCCCGATCACCGACAATCTCGCCTCGTGGCTGGCCCCCTTGCCCCGCACCGGCCGGGTCGTGCCATCCTGCACCCAGCACAAGGAAATCACCGCCCTCGCCAAGTCCCTCGGCATCCCGTGGCCGCGGAACGTCCTGCGCCACTCGTTCATTTCCTACCGCATCGCCATCGTGAAGAGCGCCGATCAGGTCGCCCTCGAAGCCGGCAATTCCCCCGCCATCATCTTCCGCCACTACCGGGAACTGACCACGGAGGAGACGGCGAGGGAATGGTTTGGGATTGGACGCTGAGGCCGGCAACGATGGCGACGCTTTGACAGGTAGGAATAGCATCCCGGCGTTCTGGTGGAATGGGTTTCATGGGATTGAGTTGATCAGCCGCAGCAGCAGCACACCCGATTTGGAATCACAACTGCGCAGCCTGGACAACTATCCTGACACAGGGGGACGGTAACGTTTGGATGCCCATTTGTCCTGTGGCGGGAACGGTGGGCCGGGAGCGGGCGGAGCATCGTCGGTGGTGGGCAGTGCGCGGAGATGCGAGCTTCGCGATGCGCTGGAGTTGCCACAAGCGACGTTGCAGGCCGATCACTTCCGGTTCTTCACCAGCAACCACAGCAGACCAATCACCGCCACGATCAACACGACGAAAATGCTCCACGGCGTCGATGAAGTTGGTTCTTCGCTCGGTGTTGATGGTGCTGGCGAAGTTGTGGGGGCTATCTTCGGCGCTGTTGGCTGCACAAGAGAAGGAGCTTGAGTGTTGTTCGCTGCCGATGGATTTGATCTCGGGGATGACTCGCCTTGTTTCTGCAAACGGTGAACCGTCATCTTGCCGCTTGAGTCGAACGACACTTCACGGGTCGCCTGCTTCAATACATCGGGGAGCAGCCCCTTGGGAACAACAAGCCATCTTGAAGCTGTCGCTACGAACTTGCCGCCTTGTCTGTTGAGCCGATGCACCAAGGCCAACGCTTCATCAGTTCCGATTTCTGGCACTGTGATGCCTGCGATGTCGTCGCCAAGCTCCAGCCTAGCGGCAGTGAAGTCATCGCCATCCTTCTCGAATGAGTAGCCAACTCGACCAGCTAACGGATCGCTGCCGGTTTCTGACGTCACCTGTGACTGAAGTTCGACAAGATCACGAAAGAAGCTGTCTGGGGATTTGGTCGCATACTCAAGCCGTCCATTAAACTCCTTCTGCATTGCTGCTTCTGCCGTCAGCTCGTGAGCTGCTGCCTTAAAGTCATTTGAAGCTGCCAGGCGTTTAGCTCGTTCGAAGTGTATCAACGCCATCTTGTGAGCGACGCTCGATTTGTTCTCAGGCGTCGCGGCATTCCAGAGTTGAAGCGTTTGGCTCGACGCTCGCAAGTATTCGGCATCGTTGGACTGTTCTTTGATGCCTTGGATGGCGGCAAGTCTCTGAAGCGAAGCTGTTAGCGCATCTTGAGCAGAGCAAAGGCAGGACGAAGCAAGCAGCCAAAGTGCAACGTAGAGTTTCATGGCTATTGATTCCCCCTTGCCTTCTTGTTGCTCTTGAGCGGCCAAATGTAGAGGTTCGCATTCGATGGATGACGACCTTCTTTCATGGAGCGATTGATTCTCTGGAGGTAGTTGGTCACACCTCCCCCATTGTATCGCTCCGTGGCGGTGTCCCAAGACCTCCAAGGACCGGGAACATATGGATTCTGTGGCTGTTGAGGATTGGGGTTATTCTGGATTGACGATGCCTTCTGATACAGCCAACACACGCCCCAGTGGATCGCTGTTGCCGCAGGAGTTTCGTCAGCAGCAAGATAGGACAGCATTCTTGTTGAGTTGTTGGCTATATCGACTTCTCGAAGAGCTAAGCCGCCCAGCGGGCTTACTCCTGGCAGCCTGTCATATGGCGCAACGTTTCTGAACGTGTCCAAGACATGATCCCCTGGATTGCCGACTGTCAGGATGTCAGTCGCATCTGTGAGGCCTAACTCACTTTCAGCCATGCCCATTGCTTTCAATCGCTCCACGTCATCAACTTGGTGCTGATAGACACCTCCCCAATGTTTGGCGGCATCCTCAAACGCCTTGTCGTGTTGATTGAGGTCATGACTCTGGCTAGATGGAAGGCTTGCATACTTTCTCATTCGCTTTTGGATCGTGTAGTCCGGCGAGGTGAAGTCGATTTTACCATCCGTGGACTTCATCTTGATCTTGAGTGTGCCTTCTTTGTTGAAGACGGCTTTAATGTTTCTTTCTCCACCAGCCGAAGCCTGAAGGACGAACTGTGTTTTGTCTGGCGTCACCGTTCCGTTAGTCTCCACCTGTCCAAAGTCATACATCTGAATGCTTCCACGATTGGGCAGGTTCTCATTTCGCATAGCTTGCGGTTCGACTGTTAAATCAACCGTCCAGTCAGTGGTGCCAATCGGTGGAACTTTGATTTTGATGTCCACGATCTCATCACGAAGCATCGTGTTGGCTCCAGGGTTCACAACTTGGCCTGTAGCCGGGTCAATTTCGGTATGTTTGATCTCAAACTCCACGGGCAGGAGGCGCACGACTTTGAGGTAGTCCGACACATTGGTATGGGGGGTATCC
>CAZSDE010000160.1:0-7637 GCA_964605435.1 uncultured Akkermansia sp. | reverse complement strand
GACGTGAAGCGCACCTTCGAGCGCCTTGGCATCCCGGAGCAGGAACGCAAATTCCTCGCCGGAGTGGAGGCGCAGTTCGATAGCGAAGCGGCCTATTCCAACATCCAGAAGGCCGTCGCCGATCAGGGAGTCATCTTCGTGAACAGCACGGAAGGCCTCAAGGAACATGCCGACATCTTCCGTCCATGGTTCGGCAAGGTCATCCCGACCGGGGACAATAAGTTCAGCGCCCTCAACAGCGCGGTCTTCTCGGGTGGATCGTTCATTTACGTTCCGAAGGGCGTGAAGGTGAAGCACCCGCTGCAGGCCTACTTCCGCATCAACAGCGAGCAGTTCGGTCAGTTCGAACGCACCCTCATCATCGTCGATGAAGGAGCCGAAGTGATGTACATGGAAGGCTGCACCGCTCCGAAGTTCGAGACGAGCACGCTGCACAGCGCCGTCGTCGAACTCGTCGCCATGAAGGGCGCGAAAATCCAGTACGTCACCGTCCAGAACTGGTCGCCCAATGTCTTCAACCTCGTCACCAAGCGCGGTCTCGCTCACGAGGATGCCGAAATCCGCTGGATCGACTGCAACATCGGCAGCCGGCTCACCATGAAGTATCCCGGCGTCATCATGAAGGGACGGCGCGCCCGCGGCGAAGTCATCAGCATCGCTCTCGCGGGCAACGGCCAGCACCAGGATACGGGAGCCAAGATGATTCATGCGGCCGACGAAACGACCTCGAACATAGTCAGCAAATCGATCAGCCTCGGGTCCGGCCGTGCCACGTACCGTGGCCAGGTCCATATTCCGAAGCACCTCAAGGGCTGCAAGAACAACACGGAATGCGATGCTCTGCTCATCAACAGCAGCAGCCGCACGGATACGTATCCGGCCATCACGGTGCGCGGGAATCAGCACGCCTGTCAGCACGAAGCCAGCGTCAGTCAGGTGAGCGCCGAGCAGATCTTCTACATGCAGCAGCGGGGACTCAGCGAAGGCGAGGCCATGAGCCTTTCCGTCAATGGCTTCATCAATGACCTCGTCCGCGAATTCCCCATGGAATACAGTGTCGAACTGAAGCGCCTCATCGACCTCGAAATGGAGGGCAGCGTCGGCTGACCATGAAGCGCTGGGAGTACAAGGTGCTCAAGCCCGAGGTGAGCGGACCGCTCGGCTGGTGGGGTGGAGGCCGCGTGAGCGCGGATGCCATCGCAGAGGAACTCAACCGGCTGGGGTCGCTCGGCTGGGAATTGGTTTCCTGCCTCGATACCAGTAACACCACCGGCCGCACCGTTGATGTAATCCTTCTCTTCAAAAGGGAACTTCTGTGAACTGCCCGCACCTTTGCGTTTCCAAGCCAATCCGCTCCTGCCGGTCAAATGTCCGCCACTTTAACTCAACCAACTTCTTTTGTGCCTTCGGTTTTTCTTGATGCTCCGACATGGGACCATGCCGGTCTGCCGGAATGGTTCGTGCAGTCCCGGCTTTCCGCATGGGAACAGTTCACCAATCTTCCGGTGCCGCACCGCAAGGATGAGAACTGGCGCTTTGCGAATCTTTCGCTGCTGCAGTTTGACGGGTTTCAGCGGCGCGCGGCGGTTCCGGTGCCGGCGGCAAAGGGGTTGGCGAAGACCGCGGCGCGCGTGGTCACGGTCAATGATGCGGTGGTTTCCTGTGACTCTGCGCAGGTGGCCGGCCTGGAGGTGCTTTCGCTGCGCGAGGCCCTCGAGCGTCATGGCGAGCGGCTGCGTCCGTTTCTGACGGTCCCGGATACGGGACTGGGAGGCGCGCGCTTTGCGGCTCTGCATCAAGCGCAACTGGCGGACGCCGTGGTCATGGTGGTGGCTCCCGGAACGGAGGTCGCGGATCCGGTGGAAATAGTGCACTGGCTTTCGGGCGACCATGCCACGGGGTTCCCGCGGACCATTGTCCTTGCAGGCGAACGCGCGAGGCTCGCCGTGGTGGAACACCATCTCTCGGCGGGATCGGCTCCGGTGCTTTCCTGCGGAGCCACGCAGATCGAAGCAGCTGCTGGAGCCGCCGTGACCTTCGTGCAGTTCAACCGGCATCATGCGGCCGGATCGGCGCTCAATCTGACGTCGCTGCGGAGCGGGCGCGATGCTCAGGTCAAGCATGCCTCGTTCAATATCGGTTTGGGCTATGTCCGTAGCGAAGTGGTCAGCCAGGTGGCCGGGGAAGGTGGGCGGAGCGACATGCTGAGTGTTTCCGTGGCGGCGGATGGTCAGGAAACCGATCAGCGGACGCTGCAGGATCACCTTGTGCCGCACACGGGGAGCGATCTCCTCTACAAGCACATCCTCTTCGGGAAGGCTCGCACGATTTTCGCGGGACTGATCCGGGTGGATGAAGGGGCGCACTTCACGGATGCCTATCAGAAGTGCCGCAACCTGCTGCTCAGTGACGAATGCGAGGCGAATTCGATGCCGGGACTCGAGATCAATGCGGACCAGGTCAAGTGTTCGCACGGGGCGACCAGTGGCCGGCTCAGCGAGGACGAAGTGTTTTATCTGCTGAGCCGCGGGATTCCGCGCGAGGCTGCCGAGCACATGATCTCGATGGGTTTTGCGCACGAAGTGATCGACCGCCTCGGGCATGAAGAAATCGAGGCACTCGCGCGGCAGCTGCTGGAGGAACGCTTTGCGGAACTCGGTGCATGAGGCGGTCCGTACGGTGCTTCCCGCTGCTGGTCCTCGCGATGGGGGTGGGTTGTGCGCACCGGACGCCGGAGGCAGCGCAAGGATTCGACCCACCGCGCGCCGCGCAGCCCGCGCAGACGACCTTCCTTCCGCCGGGCCCGGAATTCGGCACGCTCGCGGGGGCTTCGCAGCGCAATGCGCAGATCTTTGCGGCTACCTATGGAAGGTACCGCTGTGCTGAGGGAGCCCCGCCGGGACTTCTCCGCAAGGCGTTTGAGCAGCCGCGTGCCGGACAGATCCTTGGTTCCGTGGCTGACTGCCGGATCTCGCTGCAGCTTGGCCCGGAGCGCCAGACCGACGACGGACGACGGCGCACAGACTCGCGCTACCGGCTGCGGAATGCCGGCGGGAAAGCCCTCGCGGAATCGGAGAGCTTCCTCGCCGAAGGTCTGGAGCCTGATTACCTCGAATGGTGGACGGAACTCTTCACGGATCCGGCCGGCTCGGCCTTCATGGTGGTGGAGTTCCGTTCGGGAACGGGTCCGCGGTACCATCTTTTTGTGCGCAGCGGTGCCGCATGGCAGGCCCGCATGGTGTACGTTCCGGTGCGCGAGGAACCATCGCACAGCCCCATGCATTTCACTGAGCCGCAGGTCATCGGTGTCGCCGGTGGCCGGGTCTTCTGTGAAACCGACGGGGTCGTCTACGGATTCCCCTTCAGCGAACTCGCCGAACTGACGGATCCCGCATTCGGAATCGGCTGAAGCAGGGTCGCCGCTGTCCGTGGCGGCGCGGCCGGGTTGCCCGCGGTCAGGAATTCTGATCCCATGCACGGCGCAGCAATTCCGGGCCGTAGAGCCGCTCAAGCCGGCGGACCGTGAAATGAGCTGTGGCCATGCGCTGGTAGTGCCCCATGAAGAGAAGGTTCACAGCGGCTCCCGCGACCGCTCCGGCCACGGGGACGGCCTTGGCTGCCAGTTGTTCTCCCACGGTCGCTCCAAAGCGTCCGGCGATCGCGTCGAGCAACCTCACGAGCGCAGGTCCGGTGCCACCTGTGGCTCCCCGGGCGGCCCACGCGGCGGCATCGCTCACCGCCACCCCGAGGGCGGCCCGCGCGGCCCAGTAGCCACTTTCCGCCGCATCATCAAAGGGAGAATCGGAGCCCAGCGCAAAGACGGCAAGACAATCGAGGCGGCCCTCGGCGGTGCCGATGTCATGGCCCTGCGACCGTGCGATGTCGGCAATGCTGCGCAGAATCAGACAGGTCGACACGGGCAATTCCAGCGGCAGGGCGGCGAGGCCGAAGGCTCCACCGGCGGCCCCGCTCGCGGCCGTCATGAGCTTGTGCAGCCATGGCGATGGTTCGGACGCCTTCCGGGGATCGGATTCCATGGAGCTGAGCGCGAAGTGCGCCGCTTTTTCGAGCGCTCCCTGGACGGCTCCGCGCACGGTTTTCTGCCAGCCAGCCGGAAGGGCAGCGAGTCCCTTTTCAATTGGTGTTCCCAGCACGCTGGCGGCCTGCATCGCGAAGGAGGGTGTCTCCAGTGCGATGCGCGCGGCCCGCAGTTCGGCCAGATGTTCCGGCCGCAGAGAGGTCACTAGTTCCGGCTGGGAATCGTTCATGGCTGAAAAGCAGTTTGTTCAGGACAGGGTGGCACGCGCGCCAAGAATGGCTTCGGTCATGCGCAAGGCCTCGGCATTGGCCCTTGCGTCATGCACCCGGAAGATACGGACTCCCGCTTCCCGCGCAAGGCACGTGAGCGCCACCGTCGGCCAGTCGCGCCCGGTCGGATCGGTTGCCCCGGTGAGCTGACCGAGGAACGATTTGCGGCTTGCACCAAGCAGAACCGGGCGGCCTCCCACGGCAAAATTCCCCGGGGAACGGAGGATCGCAAGATTATCCTCGAGCCGCTTCCCGAAGCCGATGCCGGGATCGAGTACGATCGATTCGGCCGGTACGCCGGCCGCGCGGGCGATTTCCATCGATGCCTGCAGGGCAGCCGCCACCTCCGCGAGGACATCCCCGTAGCCCGGCCGGATCTGCATGGTGCGCGGCGTCCCCTGCATGTGCATGATGACAAGCCCGGCCCCGGTGCGGGCCGCGACCGCAGCCATGGCGGCATCGAAATGCAGTCCGGAAACATCGTTGATGATGTCGGCGCCGGCTTCCATGGCGGCGTCGGCCACCGCGGCTTTCATCGTGTCCACCGAAATGGCGGCGTCCGTGAGCGCACGCAGTTCCCGGATCACGGGGAGCACGCGGGCTATTTCCTCTTCCGCCGAAACCGGCTCGGCTCCCGGCCGCGTCGATTCTCCGCCCACATCGATGATGTCGGCTCCTTCGGAAACCAGCCGGAGCGCATGCGCCACGGCATCGCCCACTCCAGCATGCTGCCCGCCATCGGAAAAGGAATCCGGCGTCACGTTGACAATGCCCATGATGAGGGCGCGGTCGGTGAGATCGAAATGCCGGGACCGGGTGTGCCAGATCATGCCGGGGAACGCTTCCATGGAAGCTGCAGGAGAATGTTGGCGAGTGTGATGAGCACGCCGCCGGCGATGGTGGTGCTGCTGAGCACTTCGTTGGCATAGGGCACCCCGGTCCATGCGGCCAGCAGGGCAGGAAGAAAGAGCACGTACAGAGCGGTGGTTACCGGCTCGAGACAGTAGATCAGGCCGGCTTCGGTGGCCCGCACGAAGGGCTGCCAGCGGTTCATGGCCGTATAGGCATAGACCGTGCAGATCAGAATGATCGCGAGCATGATGAACATCTCCGGAGGACTCTGGTAGATGTTCCCGATGGCCTGCCACGACGGCTTGCGCTGCAGCACCACCGGCAGGGCCACGAGAAAAAAACCAAGGAACATGATCACCGAAACCGGCAGCATCCGGTGATGCCGCCAGCGCTTCACTTCCAGCAGCTGAATCTGCACGGTGAAAATCGCAGCGGACAGCAGTGTCTCGGCCTCGCCCCGCCCGAGCCGGAAATGATGCCAGTCAAAACCGGACAGCACCGTGATGCCCGCCAGCACAAGGATCGTGCACAGCAGCAGCTTCGGACTGGGCCATTCCCGCCGCCGCAGGCATTCCCATGCAGGCAGGAGCACGCAGTAGAACTGTGTAAGAAACGCACTCGTCGACGCACTCGTGTAGTGCAGTCCGTCGGCCTGGAGGATCAGCCCCACCCCCCCGAACAGCCCCAGCAGGGAGCCCTGCAGCCATTCCGAGGCCTGCAGTCCCCGCAGCAGCCGCGGCACAAAGGCAAGAATGATGACCGCCGCAGCAATCGCCCGCAGCCCGATGGCATGCGCCGCCAGAAAGAAACTGTCAGCCTGCGGTTCATGCCCCTGCTGCACCGCAAAGAGCATCTTGAAGAGGGGAAAGCTCAGGCCCCACGCCGCCGTGGCCAGCACCAGCTGCACGACTGCCTTGCGATGACGGGGAGTATCAGGAGCGGTCGGCTGCATGGAAACGCTGCCTTCCGGCGGAATACTGCTTTCCGCAAGGATTCACTCGGCCGCGTGTTCCTGCTCGGCCATCCGCGTGATGGTGGCGTCCAGCAACGCAATGTAGTCGTGGACTGTCATGGCATCGGCTCCCGGAACACCACGAACCGCATACAGCCAGCCGTCAATGTACGGATCCGTCCGCACCAGACAGGCGTCCGCCGCAAGGGCCGGATTGCCACCCGCAAAGCTCCCGTTCATCACACAGTAGACATCGCTGGCGGCTTTGAAGCCTTCCACATGGCCGATCTCCATTCCGGCTTCCACCGGTTCCCCCAAAGCCGGCCGGAACACGAAGTCGACCAGTTCCCCGAGCATGCGGGTCGCAAACTTCGTGAACCCGACCTGCCACAGGCCCGGTTCCACTTCCCGCATGCAGTAATGCGAGGCCGAGTACAGAAAGTCCGCCGGAAATCTCGCGCTGAAACGGGCGTGCCGGTACCGGACCCATTCGCGCGCAGGAACGGATTCACTCATGCGCCTGTGCCGAACTGAACCTTCACCGGTGCGCGTTCCGCTTCCGTGGCCACTTCAAAGAGCTGGGCCGGCGTGAAGCCGAAGCCAGTCGCCAGAATGCTTCCCGGGAACATTTCACGCTGATTGTTGTAATCCGTCACCGCCGCGTTGTACCCCTGCCGCGCATAGGCAATGCGGTCTTCCGTCGCCGCCAGTTCCGCACTCAGCTGCGTCATCACCGTGTTCGTCTTCAGATCCGGATACGCCTCCGTCAGCGCCATGAAACGCGTCATGGCTCCGGTCAGCCCGGTCTCCGCCTGCGTGAGCGACTGCACGGCCGCCGCATCGCCGGGATTGGCATGAACGGCCTGACGCGCCGCGGAGGCCTGATTGCGGGCATTGATGACGGCTTCGAGGGTCCCCTTTTCATGGGACATGTAGGATTTGGCGGTCTCGATGAGGTTCGGAATGAGATCGTGACGGCGCTTCAGCTGCACGTCGATCTGTGCGAAGGCATTCCGGTAGCGGTTCCGCAGCGAAACCAGTCCATTATAGAGGCTGAGCCCCCAGATGGCCATCAGCAGGGTGAGGCCGGCAATGAGAGCAATGACAATGAGCAAGGCGTTGATCATGGAGAGCAGAGGGTTCCGTTTGCGGGCTGACTGTAGCCGCTCCGGCGCAGGCGCAAAGGAAATCGCAGGGCATCCCGCTTTTGTGTCAGGGGGCCCCGGGCACGCCAAGGCGCGCCGCCGCATGCACCAGTTCCACCACGCTCGTCAGCCCCAGCTTCTCCATGAGCCGCATCCGGTGCACCTTGATGGTCTGCTCGCTCGTTCCCAGCTTCTGGGCGATCTGCTTGTTGAGAAGCCCGGTGATCACATGCTGCATCACCTCGTACTCCCGAGGCGTCAGCTTCTTCAGCCGCATCCTCAGCGCGCGTTCCTGCTCCTCCTCCTCTGCCAGCCGCCCAGCTTGTGCAAGGGCAGCACGCACCGCCCCGAGAAGATCTTCGTCGTGCACCGGCTTGGTC